>CAZOWJ010000038.1:31589-34621 GCA_964583415.1 uncultured Desulfocapsaceae bacterium | reverse complement strand
CATCTGATGCCTGTGTTCAGCACGATTCTGGCAGTTATCTTCCTCGGTGAAACCATACAGCCTTATCACCTGCAGGGAATTGCTTTGATATTCATGGGCATTGCCATGACCACGGTCAAACGCAAGGGTTCCTGATCTGGCCCCACAGAGAAAACTTGAACTGGTGATCAGCGTAAAAGCCGTTGCCGCGCCTCTTGGGGGCCAAGAATTTTGTGACCATTCTTTTCAAGCTCTTTACGAAGGGCTGAAACAAGTTCCACATTAGAAGCAGCTGTCCTGCCGTTATATTCCAATGAATCCTCAAAACCGACACGTACAATTGTTGCGCCCATGTCTATTGCTTCAAGATGGGTGGAAAAATCAATGCTGCCGATAAAAATCGCTCCCCAGCAACTGTCAGTTGGAAGCCTGGAAACAAGGTATGCCAACAGCCTCTTGTCGTAGCTCATCCCCCACTGCACGTTGAAGATAAAACTGAAGTTACACGGTTCGGCTACCAATCCATCACCTATCAGGTTCAATGCCGTCTCCAGGTGACCAGTATCAAAAACCTCCAGCGACGGTTTTACCCCCTGGCGCCTCATTTCCTCTATCCAGAAGCGGACATCCGCCACACTGTTTTGATAGACATAATCACCAAAATTCAGAGAGCCTATGTTAAGCGATCCCATTTCAGCATGACTGCTGGTGACAGGAAGTACTCGCTGGGCTGCACTCAGCTCAGACAGTCCGCCGGTCGAAGCTTCAAGGATGATATCAGCTCCTTGTTTTATCAGCCCAAGCGTCTCATCAAAAAGACTCAAATCATCGGTTAACTGGCCTGCACGGTCGCGACAATGAACATGAAGGACAGCGGCACCTTCAGCTGCACAGGCAATGACATCTGAAGCTATATCTTCCGGCACCAGCGGATTGTTTCTCCCCGCTCCCCAGCCGCCTGTGGGTGCCAGAGCTATAATTACTTTATTATTCATTTTAACCTCGTTTGAAACGTTTAGAAGAGGATTTTTCTGCCTGGACAATGCTGAACATACCACAAAAACAAACGCTAAGCTTTATGGGTCATCGTCATTCCATGACTCAAATGGAGCTATCTCTTAAAGACCAGACGAGACATATCGTCCCACATGCTTATCCCCTTGATTATCGATACATTTTTATTGACAACGTGCCAGAGGTCGTCTATTTTTCTGCTATCAAGGTGTCACCAGGACATAATAGGGAATCCTGTTAGAATCAGGAACGGGCCCGCCGCTGTAACCGGGGACAGCCGCTGCAGATGCCACTGACAGAAGTCGGGAAGGCGCAGTTGGAAGAATGATCCGGAAGTCAGAAGACCTGCCTTGAACGTGAAAGTTGAACATCCTCGAGGAACAAGGATCGTTTATTTGAATCTGTGGTGACAGGGCCCCCAGGTCAGGATACTGGCTTCGGGGCATTTTTTATGTCTTGAGCCTCTCAGTTAATTTAGCAGGAGGTTGCAATGATTGAAAACGAGATCACCCAGGCAAAGCAATGTGCACTGACAACCAGAGACTGGGACACCTACCAGGTTATCGTCAGGACATGCCTCACCCAAGACAGATCACAGCTCTACCAATTCGTCTCAGGAAATCAGGCGAGTATCCAGACACCGGAAGTGAAGAACGGATTACTCACAGAGAAACGAGGATAAACCGGGTATCCCAGGACTATTTTAAAATGGTCCTGGGATAGTACCTTTGGGTTCAATTCAGGGAGAGAAAGAGATGAAAAAATGGGCAAACATTGTTTTTGCTACCACCGTAATGACTCTTCTACTGCATGTTTTACCGTCCTTTTCAGCAGGCGGAATAAGTTCAGCAGAAGAAGACAAAAATGCCATTATTCTTGCCAGCTTTGGCACAACCGTACCACGCGCTGTAACGTCAATTATCAATATCCTTGACAGGGTCAAAGCGGCATACCCGGGCACAGAGGTCAGACTCATCTTCACATCCAACATCATTCGCTCAATCTGGAGAAAACGACAGGCAGAGCCACAGAAATGGATCGACCAGGGAATACCCGAAGAAGTGCTTTACGCCGAAAACTTCATCACCACCATCGGCAAACTGCAGGATGCAGGTTACAGGAATATTATTGTTCAACCGACACATATGTTTTTTATGGAACAATCTCACGACCTGCTTCAGTATGTCAATGCAATCGCTTCTATCCGAACCACAAAAGAGCGCTGGCGCCCTTTTCACAAGGTCGTCATGGGAAGACCAGCCCTCGGTATGCCCGGCGATCGCTTTGATTACCATATTGATGTCGAGCGGGCAGTCGAGACACTCTCAGGAGATGCTGAACAAGCCAGAAAACTGAACGCAATGCTTGTCTATATGGGCCATGGTAACGAACACTGGTCAACAGGGATATATAACGAAACGCAAAAAAAAATGCGGGCCACCTATCCCGATACTAAAACCTTTATTGGTGTCGTTGAAGGTTACCCGGGGATAGAGGATTTTATGGGTCAACTGAAGCATGAAGGAACAAAAAAGATTATTCTTAAACCGTTTATGATTGTTGCCGGTGACCATGCGGTCAACGATATGGCAGGTCCCCAGGAAGATTCATGGAAATCCGTCCTGTCTCAAGAAGGATATGAAGTAGACGCAATTATGGAAGGGCTCGGATCAAACGATTCATTTGCAGACATTTTTGTTGATCACATCAAGGACGCAGCAATCGGGGCAGGAATAAAACTCGATTAGTACACATTTCTGCATTACATTCGGGCAGGACACGACCACATAGCAAGTGATCTGCCGAGAGCAGTCCTTCAAATCATAAAATAATTAGTGCCATGCCGAACGAATACTCAATAGCTATTCATCATTACATCACTGAGCAGATCCACCTTCATGAAAAGAAAATAAAAGAACCCAGTAATGGCCGCAATTCTACTGAAAAACAGTACAGTTTGGGAAGATTAAATGAACTGCAGTGGATACGGAATTATCTCGCTGAAAATATCGACCTGAAAGAATTCACCTATTATTAGT
>CAZOWJ010000038.1:5088-31489 GCA_964583415.1 uncultured Desulfocapsaceae bacterium | reverse complement strand
TTAGTTTTAATGAACTTCATGAATCGATGATCTAACCATTCTAAACCAAAGCCATCATGTCTTACAGCTACCTCCTGGACCTCTATCAAATTCTCGATGAACGCATTACCCAGATTGATAGTGAAAAATCATCGGATAATACTCACCCAGATGAACCCGAATATCTTCAGGGAAGACATGATTGTCTCGTTGATTTCAAAAAATACCTGGAAGAAACCTACCACCACAAGCTGCCTCGCAGAATACAAAGAGCATACAAACCGTAAAAATCATTTAAAATAAAACGTAACAACCAATCATTACCACGTGCTGCGGCTTGATATCCTCTATGGAATTATGGGACAGGAACAGACCAGCGTTTTTTTGCATGCCAATTCCATTTTTGTAACTAATCCCTTTTCATTCAACTTCAATTATTGTTTAATAAAAGCTAAGGATGTAAAATTAGACACTTACCATGGTTAAAAACGAGAACGCAGATACTACAGGAATGGCTGGATAAATATGGCGAGAGTATTAAGACGGTGCCCCAAGTGTGCCCGAAAAATTACCAATAAGATCGAGTGTAGAAGTTGCGGTCTCCTGTTTGAACGCTATTTTAAGGCAGATGCCCAGAAAAGAGCTGCAGAGAAGAGTCGTGACGCAAAAAAGAACAAATTTCGCCGGATCGTGAACAGCACGATATCTCTGATCTTCATCGTAGTTATTGGCGGGGCTGCTCTTTATTTTTACAACACCAGAACACCTGCCGTCCCGTCACCAGGATCAGATGAAACACTCAAACAGCAGAGCGTGACATCGACTCAAACAGTTGGTGGAACCCAAGATTCTGCCAATGTCAGCCGTGCAAAACTGGCAACCGTCTCCATCAGTGCACCCGGGGGTAGCGGTACCGGTTTTTTTGTCGCCAAGGACCTTCTTATTACCAACAGACATATCGTTGAACAGAAAGAGGACGGCCTGGCCGAAGCACGCAGCGCATATGAATCATATCGTGACCGCGTTTCTGAGGAGAACAACAAACTCCAGGAAATGAAACAACAATATGCAGAAATGGCGGACGGCAGTACCAAGGATGAACTGGGTGCAATCATAGAAGATGGCGAAGCTCAATTGGAAAAAGCACTCGCTGAACAGCAACGGTTGGAAAACAAGGCCCTGGATATTGAAAAACGTCTGGAAAACAATGAGGTTCTTGTGGTCCTGGCCGACGGCAGTAAAGTTGCGATCAGTGATACAAGTTTAAGTGAAACCTTTGATCTTGCCCTCCTTACCGTTGTTGGAACGAATATCGAGGGAATCGTTCTGCCTCCATCAGGCACACCTCTCACAGAGGGAACCCAACTCTTTACTATCGGTCCGAGGAATATTTCTATTCCCTGCACTTTTACCGGTTTTTATCGTGGAGATAGTCCCGATGATTTTTTTATTCAGACCGACAGATCCTTCAACCCGAAAAATAGCGGCGGCCCTCTGATAGATGAGGATGGTTATGTTCGAGGCATCAGCACAAAAACTGATCTGAAGCTGGAAGAAGGCGGTGGACTAGCAATTCCGATTGAAACAGCGATGAGCGAGTTCAATCTTTAAGACTATTATGTAAGATGTTGAGCATTTCACCACATTAGTTACAATCATTGGCGCACGAGGATACTGAACATCTGCGCCCTCCTCATTTGCTCTGAACCTCTCCCGGGTACCCTGCCGCATCACATTATTCGAGTAAAATGTATCTCTCTGCAGTATACATTCTTAGGCTCGGGTGGGGAAAACAATAAGCCTACCGAGATTACGGCCCTGACCGGCTATATGTGACCAGCCTGGGAAGAATAAACGGCATCAGCACACCTGTGTGTGACCTGTTAACCTCACTCATTCGATGTTAAGAGCAGTTAATCAGTTGAACTGCTGCTGGGTCCTGCTGATAATCTCTTCCTGGTGCTCTTTGTCAAGATCCACAAAATAGTCGCTATACCCTGCCACTCGTACGAGCAGGTTGCGGTATTCATCCGGTGCATCCTGTGCCTTGCGCAGCGTCTTGGTATCCACAATATTGAACTGAATATGATGCCCGCCCAGGTTAAAGTATGTCCTCACCAGGTTACCAAGTTTATCGAGGTCTTTATCTGTTGCCAGCACACTTGGTAAAAACCGCTGGTTGAGCAATGTACCGCCAGACTTGATCTGGTCCATTTTACTCAAGGACTTCACAACAGCGGTTGGGCCATTACGATCTGCTCCATGTGATGGTGATGTTCCATCCGACTGCGGCAGATGAGCGTGTCGGCCGTTTGGCGTTGCACCAAGCATTTTGCCAAAATAGACATGGCAGGTAGTGGAAAGCATATTGAGATGGTAGACGGTACCTTTGGTATTTGATCGACCATCTATCTCCTCAAAGAGGCTCTCAAAAACACGCTTCATGATGGTATCAGCCTGATCATCATCATTTCCGAAAAACGGAGTTTTGTTCCAGAGTTTCAAGCGTAACGCTTCATTCTCCTCAAAATTGTCTGCAAGGGCATCAAGCAAGTGCTCCCAGCTGACTGTTTTATCCTCGTAAACATGGGTTTTAATGGCGGAAAGGCTATCAGTAATGGTCCCAATACCACAACATTGAATGTAGTTTGTATTGTAACGTGGCCCCGCATCATAATAATCACGTCCTTTTTCAATACAGTCCTCAATCACTACTGACAAAAATGGCGCTGGCGAATACTTGGCGTACATTCGCTCGATATAGTTGTTCACCCGTACTTTCAGATCAACCACATAATTTAGCTGCCGGGAAAATGCCTCATATAATTGATCAAAGGTGGCAAACGTTCGAGGGTCACCGGTTTCAATACCAACCTTTTTCCCCGTCAACGGGTCAATCCCATTGTTGAGCGTAATTTCAAGGATTTTGGGGACATTCAGGTAACCGGTCAAGATATACGCTTCTTTACCAAAAGCTCCGGTTTCAATACAGCCGCTTGTCCCCCCCTCTCGGGCATCTTCGACTGACTTTCCAACCCTGATCTGCTCCATTATGACCGCATCTGAATTAAATACGGACGGATAGCCGTACCCTTTTCTGATAACCCCCATTGCTGCCTTTAAAAAACGATCTGGAGTTTTGCTGCTGATATGAACGCTCGGCTGCGGTTGAAGGAGATGAAGCTCATCGGACACTTCAAGGGCGATATAGGAAACCTCATTGGAAGCGTCACCTCCCGTGCTGTCGACACCTCCGAGGTTTATCTGGGTAAAGTCGTTGTATGTTCCTGACTCTTTTGCAGTAACTCCTACTTTAGGCGGCGCCGGATGATTATTTACTTTTATCCAGAGACAGCCGAGCAGCTCTTTGGCCAGCGCCCTGGTCAAACTGCCATCCTTGATTCCCTGATCATAAAATGGTTTAAGGTGTTGGTCAATATGCCCGGGAGTCATCGCATCCCAGCCATTGAGCTCGGTAATGGTGCCGAGATGAACAAACCAGTACATCTGCAGGGCCTCGTGGAAGGTTTGAGGAGCATGAGCCGGTATCCTCCGACAAACCTCGGCAAGCGCACGCAGTTCTTCTGAACGGCTTTCATCCGTGGTAATTTTTGCCATTTCTGCAGCCAGCTCCGCATGGCGCCGGGCAAAAATAATAACCGCATCACAGCTGATAGACATTGCCGTCAACTGTTCGAACCGATCCGCAGCCTCTGGGTCACCATGATAATCAAGTCGACCGATACGCTCTTCAATTCTCTCTTTATACTCATTCATCCCGCAGCGGTAAATGCTGCCGTCAAGAGCGGTATGCCCAGGTGCTCGCTGTTCCATGAACTCTGTAAAAAGACCGGATGCATAGGCCTCTTTCCATTCCTCCGGAACCTGCTCGAATATCCGCTCCCGCATTGAACGGCCCTGCCAATATGGAATAACGATATCTTCATATTTCTTTATATCTTCTTCAGCCACACGATAATTCGCCATCGACCGGCTGTTCAGAATCCTCAGGTCCTCAGCAGAATGGCAGGTCAGTTCCGGAAAAGTGGAAACAATTCGAGGGGCGGGCCCGCGCTCACCGACGATCAATTCATCGTCACCGATATAGATTGTTTTCTTTTCACATAAATATTTGAAAAACAGCGCCCTGAGAACAGGAATGGAATATTTACCATAATTATCCTGGTAAAATTCAGTTTCAAGAAGCGCCCGCTCAACTGAAAGGCCTGGTTTTATAGAAAAACTTTGCTGTCTCAGCCGTTCAATTCTACTGTTCATTTCAACCTCCGACTACTGCTTGAAAACCATGCTGCTTTAGCATCACTACAGTCTGCTCTAAGGTGCTGTTTGCCACCGCGGGAATAGTGTCTCCCGGATAAACAGTGCCCAGTTTCTGGTATTTTGCCTTTGCGGCCTGATGATAAGGAAGAACATCGACAGAACTGACATTTTCCAATTGCTTGATAAACTGGATAGTTGCTACAATATTATCCCGGGAATCATTTACCCCTGGGATAAGAGGTAACCGAATCCGCAACTCACAGCCCGATCCAGCAAGCAAACGAATGTTCCGGAGTATACGTTCGTTACCAACACCGGTATATTTTTTATGCTGGACAGTATCCATATGTTTTATATCGCAAAGCATCAAATCAGCAATTTCAGTGGCAGCCAGCAAATGGATCCTGGATGTATAGGCAGATGTATCTATAGTTCGATGGATCGACAATTCCCTGCATGCCGTGAGCAATGCCATCAAAAACTCCGGTTGGTCGAACGGTTCTCCACCTGAGAAGGTAACTCCTCCGCCGGACTGGTCAAAGAACGGCATATCTTTCCTGATCTCGCTCATTACTTCGTCAACCGTTGTCTGCCATCCGGTCAGCTCATGAACCAGAGCCGGGCAGCGCTGCACGCATTCACCACAGCTGTCACACTTGTCAATGGCGCGATCAACCCCGTTGGTCCCCATGGACAAAGCCTGTTGCGGGCAATGGATAACACACTCACCGCAGCCAATACAGTGGTCGACCGATGAGACCGTCTGTAATCGTCTTGAGATCCCTTCAGGATTATGACACCAATGGCAATCAAGCGGGCACCCTTTAAAAAAAACGGTTGTCCGAAGGTGCGGCCCATCATGAAGAGAAAATCGTTTTATTGCAAATATCTTCCCGGTAACAGTCATCAGTTGTTTATAACATTAAATATCATTATTATAAAGCCCGCAATACATTATCTGCTCTTGATTCCAGTAGTACCTCCGCTCATGCGACCATGAGTATTCTATCAATCCATGGCCTTGAATATACCGTCTCAGAATGATCATCGACGGGGCGGTATCATTTCCCATAACAGACAGAGACGAATATCAAAAATGTCACTTCTACGAGGTTTAATGGCAAATGTCTCTGTTTCTATCAAGAGCGGGTCATAGTCGTTAACCAGTTTTTCAAGTTTCTCGGCCTGGTCATTATTTAACTGCTGGATCTGCGATTCAATTTCAGATGCTGCCGCCTCGGCACGCTGCACATCACCTTTTTCTTTTGCCACCTGACCGACTTTTCGAATACCGCCGGCGGTTCTGGTGATGGTCGTTGAAGACAGGGCCTTACGCCCGAAAAATGCGCCCAGCACCGCTGTCCCGATAGACAGCAGGGTGTCCGTTGTTTTGGCGGTGACATCACCTTTTTCTTTTTCTATCTTAGCCAGAGAACTACCAAGCTTCTTTTCCAGCTGCTGGCGTTTGGTATTAAATTTTGCAAGCAGTTTTTCGGCTGCAAATTCCTTTTTTTCCCGCATATGATCTGCAACACGAACCAGGAAATCCGCTTCTAACTCCCCTGGCCGTGATTCAAGTTTGATCACCGGTGCCCTGAAAAGCTCAAGTCGTTCATTCTGGTAGAGAAAATCAGAAAATTCCTTCTCAAATTTCCTGAGATCTTTAATTGAATAAAAGGTTTCTGGAAGTTCGTAAAAGGAGCTTTCACCGGGAGCAGAATCTGGACAATCATCAATATCCAGCTCAAGCGGTTCTGCTTCTTTCCAATCTGCAGCAGTGAAGGAACGATCAAGATAGAGTCTCAGGTCACATTGCTTCAACTCATCAATGTTGCGGCTGTTATTGTAGAATCGTACGGTTGCCGACCCTGCCAGCCAGGGTTCGAAGACCATTTCATCAGCAATTAATGGGGGCAGAAAATAGCGCTGCTCAACACCTTCACTGAGAAGAGCGGGACCTTCATTGAGGCTTCCGCCTCTTCCTGATATCGGTTCATCCGTATGGGCTGTTGAGCTGGTCTCAGGTATCTGTCGTCCAGCCATCAGCTTGCCAATCTCCTGCAAACTGATGGGCCCCTTGAGGTACGACATAACCCAGCGGGTCTCAAACATCAGCGGCTCTTCAAGATGTGCAGAGGTCAGCAGAAACTGCCTTCCTTTCATATCGGATAGCAATCGCTTGACGGTTGCCCGGTCCAGCACTCCGTCACTGGCTCCGACGATGCCGTCTAAAACTTTGTTCTGATCCTGGCTTGTCTGCAGACGCCCGACAAACCAGGTTCCGATATTTGACAGTCCTTTATAATCAAGATCAACGGGATTCTGGGTGGAAAGTACAACGCCAAGGCCAAAGGCACGCGCCTGTTTAAGCAGCAGCAACATCGGCTTTTTCGATGGCGGGTTTCTATTTGGCGGGAAGTAGCCAAATATTTCATCCATGTAGAGTAGGGCTTTCAGTGAAGATGTTCCCTGCTGACGCCGCATCCAGCCAATCATTGCATTGAGCAGCAGGGTTACAAAAAACATGCGCTCGGATTCACCAAGGTGGGCAATAGTAAATATCGATGTCCTCGGCCTGCCATCATCCCCATAGAGCATGCGTTGAATATCTAACGGTTCCCCTGTCATCCATGACGAAAATGAAGGACTGGCGATAACGTTGTTGAGCAGCATGGCCAGCTTCATACGCTCCGCCTGCGGGAAAAAATGCGTTAACCCAAAGACCCCGACCTTTTCAAAAGGCGGATTGACAATAGCCCCGATTAACGATTCGAGAGAAAGATCCTCCGCTTTCCTCCAGTAATAGATCAAAATCGAGGATACCAGAATGTGTTCTCTGCTGGTCAGGGGGTCCCCGTCGACATCCACAAGCGAGAGCAGACTGGTCGCTGTTGAGCCAACGAGGGAATTAAGCGTGTCACGGTCTGAGAGAACATCCGGGGCCGGCGCGCTGAATCCTGAGACGATAGACACCGGCACCCCGCTGCTGCTCCCCGGTGTATAGACGGTAGCATTTGCTTTCTCGGAAAGCGTGCGTATTCGACCTTCCCCCTGCCCCCATGATAAAAGACCGCTTCTCCAGGTATCGGCAGTTTTTTGGGCGAACTGATCTACCGACATATTCTTTCTGGAAGCTTCGGCAGAATCAACCCAGGGCGCAAAGTCATCAGGTCTCATTTCGGGGAAGGTGAGCAGCAGATTTGCCATATCACCTTTCGGGTCAATGATGATCGAGGGGATGTCATCCATGATCGCCTCTTCGATAACTCCAATACCAAGACCGGTCTTGCCGCTGCCGGTCATACCGATAATGACCCCATGGGTCGTGAGATTCTTACTCTTGTACAATAACGGCAGCCCTGAAGGCTGATCGCCAGAGATAGCCAGCTCCCTGCCAAGATACAGCAACCCTAGTTTCTCGTAGTGATTGTTTTCTTCCATTGTTCACCTCGTTACCCAGAATTAACGATAAAATCTGCCCATTGAGCTTGATCCACCCACTTAATTTTCCATAAAACTCTCTCTATTTCTTAATGATTTTCAGCCAATGTCAAGTATTTTCAACGCTTCTTCACCTCGATGGAGGGAAAGGAGTCGTTTAAAATGATCCAAGAAAAGGTAATCTTTATTTTGCCCCGCCATCACTTTGTGGTTATAGTTCTCGAAGATTTATAAAGCAGTTAGATTATTCAACGAATAAGCGTAGATAACGGCAATGTAAAGCTTGGGTTCATATTTTAATTCATTCTGTCATATTCGATGGTAAAACTGCATCATAACAGTTCAGCAAACACCTCAACCCTCAGCAGAAGGAAAATTCTGCAGCTATGTGGTGTCGCCGGTGTCCTCGGAGTAGCTTATTACTATGGGTTCGCCGGCCGGTCTCAGCTGAAGGTGGTAAAGCATACCCAGCTTCTGATGGGTACTATTGTCAACATCACCGTCTGCTCCCAGGACAAACAGTCTGCTCAACAAGCAATTTCTGCCTGCATCGCACGTATGGAAGTACTATCAGACATGATGAGCACCTATGTTCCAGACAGCCCCATTTCCCGGTTAAACCGCCTGGGAATACTTGAAAACGCCCCTCAGGAGCTCGTCGATGTTTTTTCCATGTCGCGTGATCTCAGCGAACTGACCGGTGGAGCCTTCGACCCGACAATATTCCCCCTTCTCGGGCGCTACAAAGAGGTCAGAAATTCAGGAACACTCCCACCACCATCTGAATTAAAAGAACTCTTGCGGCTGGTCAATTACAGAAATATCGTTATCGAACGCGGCAATACGATCAGATACACCTCCCCGGGCACCCAGGCGACACTCGATGGAATAGCAAAAGGTTATATCGTTGATCGTGGCATTGAGGTTCTTCAATCGAGCGGTTTTTCAAATGCTTACGTAGAAGCTGGTGGTGATTTGATGACCATTGGCAGCCGACAGGATGGCAATCCCTGGAAAATAGGAATAAGAAATCCCCGAAGTGATGATCTAAAGAAAATCGATATCATTAATTTGAGCAACAGGGCAATAGCCACCTCTGGCGATTATCTGCAATATTTCACTGACGATAAAAAAACACATCATATCCTTAATCCATTCACCGGGTTTTCGCCCGTTGATACAGCAAGCAGTTCCATAATTGCCCCAACTGTTGCCCAGGCGGACGGACTGGCCACTGCCACAATGGTACTCGGCCCCGGCGCAGCAGTAGAACTGATTGAAGCCATCCCCGAGTGTGAAGGTTATTTTTTTGACAAAGAACTCAACAAATTCAAAACAACAGGTTTTTTCAGCTGAGATGACGCACATTACTATTAAAAAAGGGTTGGACATTCCGATCAGCGGTAAGCCGGTGCACACGGTGACAAGCAGCAAACCGCTGAGCCATGTCGCTGTTCTGGGCGACGATTATGTCGATATGAAACCAACCATGCTCGTCCAGGTTGGAGATCGAGTGCAATGCGGGCAACCGCTTTTCACCGACAAAAGAAATGAAGGCGTAATTTTCACTGCTCCCGGCAATGGGGAAGTCATCGCCGTTAACCGTGGGGAAAAACGTAAGTTTGAATCACTTATCATTCGTTTGGGCGATGGTGAACCCATCAGTTTCTGTGAACCGGGGAGTGATCTTGAAGCGTTTTCATCCGACGAGCTTCGATCGCTTCTTATTAAATCGGGACTCTGGTGTGCGCTTCGAACCAGGCCTTACGGCAAGATCCCGCCAATAGACGCACAGCCAGCATCTCTTTTTGTTACCGCAATAGACACCTCCCCGCTGGCACCGGATATGGAGGGAATTATCAAACTTAACAAAGATGATTTTCTCATGGGGCTCGCGCTTCTCAGAAAACTCATCACCAGCCCAATCTATCTCTGTCATGCACAGAATCAGAAGGCAATCACCGGGGATATCAATGGTATTGAGCAGGTAGGATTTTCTGGTCCGCATCCGGCCGGACTGCCATCAACCCATATTCATTTTATTGACCCGGTACATGAGACCAAGAGTGTCTGGCATATCGGCGCGCAGGATGTGATAAGTTATGGCGCCTTTCTTAAGAGCGGCAAGCTGAACACTGATCGGATAATATCCCTGGCCGGCCCTGCTGCCAAAGAGCCGCGGCATATTCGCACGCAACTGGGAGCATCAATCACAGAACTCTGTCAGTCCGAAATCACAGGAGACGACGTCAGACTGCTCTCCGGCTCAGTCCTCGATGGCCGCCAGTCAACTGACATCCATGGTTTTCTTGGCCGCTATCACCAGCAGATAACCTGCCTGCCGGAAGGGACCGGGAGACAGTTATTCGGCTGGCTGCGACTTGGAGAGGATCGATTTTCCATAACAAGGGCATTTCTCTCGGCATTTACCAAGCCGAAAACGTTGCCTCTCGACACTGCCGTCTGGGGAGGAGACCGGGCAATTTTTCCGCTCGGAGCCTACGAGAAGGTGATTCCTATCGACACGGTTGCAACCTATCTTTTAAAAAGCCTGGCCTCAGGAAATACTCAGAAAGCCAAGGAACTGGGCTGCCTCGAGCTCATTGAAGAAGATCTCGCGCTCTGTTCATACGTGTGTCCCGGTAAAAATAATTTTGGCCCGATGTTGCGGCAGACATTGACAACAATCGAAAATGAAGGGTAACTCAAAGACATTCAGGTTATGAAATTCCTCAACAAAATGTTTCTTGACATCAAACCGATGTTTGAGAAAGGAGGCCGCTTCGAACTGCTCTATCCGCTCTATGAAGCGACGGATTCCTTCCTTTTCTCAACCACCAAATCAACACGGATTGCTCCGCATATTCGAGACGCAATTGACCTGAAGCGGATTATGATAACCGTGATCATTGCCCTGATTCCCTGTACAATCATGGCCTTGTGGAATACCGGCTACCAGGCAAACAGCGCACTTGCTGCCGCTGCCGGTACGCTCCCCGATGGCTGGCGCGGTGCAGTCATGCAGACAATCGGTACCGATCCAGGTTCATTTTTATCAAATATTATCCACGGATCTCTGTATTTTTTTCCTGTTTATATTGTCATCATCCTGGTCGGCTCCTTCTGGGAATTAATCTTCAACCTTATCCGTGGCCATGAGTTTTCAGAGGCCTTCCTGGTGACAAGTCTTCTCCTACCATTGACACTGCCGCCGACAATCCCTCTGTGGCAGGTAGCAATTGGGACAAGTTTCGGGGTGGTCTTTGCCAAAGAAGTTTTCGGGGGAGTGGGTAAAAATTTCATGAACCCGGCCCTTGCCTGTCGTGCATTTATCTATTTCGCCTATCCTGCTCAAATGACGGGAGATAAAATCTGGACAGCTGTGGATGGCATGAGCAGTGCAACGCCGTTGGGAGTGCTTGCCACAGCGACAACCGCTAACCCCCTGGAGGCTCTTGATATCACGTGGTTTCAGGCATTTATCGGCACCATTCCCGGATCAATGGGAGAGACCTCTGCACTTGCCGCCCTGCTTGGAGCTGCCCTGCTTCTTATCACCGGAATCGCCTCCTGGCGGATCATGCTGTCGATGCTGATTGGAGCGGTCATTACCGTTTTCTGTTTTCAGCTTGTCCCAAATCCATCAAATCCGTTCTACTCGGTCCCGGCCCACTGGCACCTGGTAATGGGTGGGTTTGCCTTTGGTCTTGTGTTCATGGCAACGGACCCGGTATCAGCAGCTCAGACCCTCACTGGTCAATGGCTCTATGGTATTTTGATCGGGTTTCTGACGATTCTGATCAGAGTGGCAAATCCAGCTTACCCCGAAGGAGTAATGCTGGCCATATTAATGGGAAATGTTTTCGCGCCCCTTTTCGACTACTTCGTAATCAGGGCAAACGCTAAAAGGAGGGCCCTACGACATGGCTGACGAACATCCGTTAAAACCGTTCTATTCCGTTCTGGTTCTGGCATTTGGCTGCTCTCTGCTGGTCGCTGTCGCGGCAGTCGGACTGAGACCGCTTCAGGACGCCAACAAACAGTTGGATCAGAAAAAAAATATTCTCAATGCAGCCGGCATCTACCAGCCAGACACTCCAATAGCCGACCAGTTCGCTGTTATCGAAACAAAAATCGTTGAGCTCGCCAGTGGCCAGTATGTCTCCTCCGAGACCCTGGACCCTGCGTCCTACAACCAACTTGCAGCAGCGCTGTCTGAAGAAAACGGCAAAGCACTCCAGCGTTCCGATGATCCGGCGGGCATACGGCGACTTGAAAAATATTCGCTCATCTATCTTGTCCGCAAAGAGGACAAAATTGACGAAGTGGTTGTACCGGTCAGGGGCAAAGGACTCTGGTCCACCATGTACGCCTATGTAGCCCTCGACAGTGACCTCACAACCATAAAGGGAATATCATTTTACGAGCATGGTGAAACCCCCGGACTTGGAGGAGAAGTGCAGAACCCGCGATGGCAGGCAGGATGGCAGCAGAAGAAGCTCTACTCACCGGAGGGAGATATGGCCTTTGATATTGTCAAGAGCAGCAGTCAGGGCAGCCCTGAGGAATTGCCCTATATGGTCGATGGGCTCTCGGGTGCCACGCTGACCTCACAGGGCGTTGAGAACCTGATACACTTCTGGTTTGGCAATGACGGATTCAAACCTTTTTTCAACCGAGTCAAGGGTGAAGGGGGATTCAATGGCTGAGACAAATAAAGAACTGATGTTTCGCTCTGTATTCAAGCGCAACCCGATTGCTCTGCTGGTACTGGGTATCTGCTCTGCGCTCGCGGTAACCGGGCAGATGTCAACCGCCTTTGTAATGTCAATCTGTGTAACCCTGGTTACTGCTTTTTCCAGTCTGACAATCAGTATCGTCCGACACCAGATTCCAAACACCGTTAGAATTGGCCTGCAGATCATGGTAATTGCTACCCTCGTTATCATCGTTGATCAGGTTTTAAAGGCCTTCTTCTTCGAACTTTCAAAACAGCTCTCTATTTTTGTCGGGCTAATCATAACAAACTGTATTGTCATGGGCCGGGCGGAAGGCTTTGCCATGTCCAATCCGCCGATACCGAGCTTCTTTGACGGAATCGGCAATGGCCTCGGCTACGGATTTATCCTGATGACGGTAGCCTTTTTCCGAGAGCTCTTCGGCTCCGGTTCCCTCTTTGGCATCGAGATCTTCAAACTTGTCACCAACGGCGGATGGTATGTACCAAACGGTATGATGGTGCTGCCGGCAAGTGGTTTCTTCCTTATTGCAGTTCTCATCTGGGGGCTGCGGGCTATTGACCCGGAACAGCAGGAGAAGAACTAATGCATTATGTAGATATAATATTCAAATCAATCTTTATAGAGAATCTACCGCTCAGTTTTTTCCTGGGAATGTGTACCTTTCTGGCTATTTCCAAGCAGGTAAAAGCTGCCATGGGACTTGGTCTTGCAGTCTTAGTTCTCACTGCCATAACAATACCAATCAACAATTTTATTCTTAACACAATGCTCAAACGAGGTGCCCTCGAATGGCTCGGGCTTGGGGGGTTGGACCTGACATTTCTCGGACTCCTGATTTACATAGCCACGATCGCAGCAGTCGTGCAGATCCTGGAAATGGTGCTCGATCGTTTTGTGCCGGCGCTCTATAACACCCTTGGTATTTTTCTGCCCCTGCTGACTGTCAACTGTGCGATACTGGGTGGTACTCTTTTCATGGTTGAGCGGGATTATACCTTCCTTGAAAGTACGGCATATGGCATCGGTGCTGGTGCCGGATTCTTCCTGGCGGTCGTTGCCCTTGCCGGAATACGGGAAAAATGTGAATACGCTAACCCTCCGAAAGCCCTCCGCGGCCTTGGCCTCACTTTCATTACGGCTGGGCTGATGGCCCTTGCCTTTATGGGTCTGGCAGGAATGAGCTTATGAATACTATCATGCTGATTAAAACAATGTTATTTCAACCGATGCGGGGATTGCAGGATGAATGAAATTCTCACGGGAGTCACCATTTTCCTCATTATCCAGTTCATTCTCGTTTCACTGATCGTTATTGCCAAGCGAACGCTTCTGCCAAGTGGCGATATCTCTATTCTGGTGAACGATAATAAGGAACTGTTAACAGAACCAGGTGGAAAACTGCTCACCTCACTTGCCGATCAGGGTATTTTTCTCTCCTCCGCCTGCGGCGGAGGCGGGAGCTGCGCCCAGTGCCGCTGTATTGTGACAGAAGGAGGCGGTTCGATCCTTCCCACCGAAGAGTCGTCTATTTCCAGGCGGGAAGCACGGCAAGGATACCGCCTCGCCTGCCAGGTACCGATCAAACGCGATCTGAAAATCCAGGTACCACCTGAAATGCTCGAAACCAAGAAGTGGCAATGTGTGGTTGAGTCAAATGAGAATGTCGCCACCTTCATAAAAGAACTGGTTCTGAAGGTGCCTGAAGGCGACCATGTGGATTTCAGGGCAGGAGGGTATATCCAGATTGAGGTCCCTCCCCATGTCCTTGAGTATAAAAATTTTGAGATTGATGAACGCTTTCTCGGGGACTGGACGAAGTTTAAGATGTTCCAGTACAAATCACATGTCCATACCCCGGTAACAAGGGCCTATTCAATGGCCAACTACCCTGAGGAAAGTGGTATCATAAAGCTGAATGTGCGAATTTCCAGTCCTCCCCCGGGACAGCCGACCCTACCACCCGGCCAGGTATCGAGCTATATTTTCAATCTCAAAGAGGGAGATGAGGTAACCATTTCTGGTCCTTTTGGAGAATTTTATCTTGAAGATGGAGATGAAGAGCTGGTTTATATCGGGGGCGGGGCGGGAATGGCTCCGATGCGCAGCCACATATTTGATCTTTTTAAACGTATTAAGACCGATCGTAAGGTCTCTTTCTGGTATGGCGGCCGCTCAATGAAGGAGGTATTCTACCAGGAAGAGTTCGAAGAAATGGCTGAAGCTCATGATAATTTCTCTTTCAACCTTGCCCTGTCGGAACCGCTCCCGGAAGATAATTGGCAGGGGTATACCGGTTTTATCCACATGGTGCTCTATGATCACTACCTGAAAGATCACCCGGCACCGGAAGATCTGCATTACTATATTTGCGGACCGCCGATGATGAATTCATCGGTAATGGACATGCTGGATAATCTCGGTGTTGAGACAGAAAATATCCACTTTGATGATTTTGGAGGCTAAACGTACCTCATGGAATTAGTGGTCACCTTTATAGTAACAATACCCCTTTTTATCGGGGCTGCGCTCATTGTCAATCTCTGCAGAAGACGTGCCGCCAGGACCCGTCACCCACTCACGGCCATGTGCCATGAGAGCGGCGGCGCCATGTGCTGCAGCTGCAGTTCGGCTATGCAGATCCAGAAGGAACCTGTGGAACGTCGGTAAGGTCTCTATCCTGCCCCCCTACTTTGCCCAAAGCAGATAGGCCTTAATAAAAGGTTCCAGGTTGCCGTCAAGAACCGCATCAACATTACCCATTTCATAATCGGTACGGTGATCCTTGATCATCCGGTATGGCTGCAAGACATAGGAGCGTATCTGACTCCCCCAGCCAATCTCCTTTTTCTCTCCATGGAGCCCCTGCTGTTCCTCGTGCTGCCGCTGTCGCTCTCGTTCATACAATTGCGACATCAGCATCTTCATGGCCATATCCTTGTTACGATGCTGTGACCGTTCATTCTGGCACTGGACGACAATTCCGCTCGGCAGGTGAGTGATACGGATGGCAGAATCAGTCTTGTTGACATGCTGCCCTCCCGCACCGCTTGCTCGATAGGTGTCAATCCTCAGATCTTTCTCGACAATATCAACGTTAACCGTATCATCGAGTTCCGGCATAACCATAACCGAGGCAAAAGATGTATGCCTCCGGCCGCTTGCGTCAAACGGAGAAATTCTTACCAGCCGGTGGATACCCAGTTCAGAACGCAGATACCCGTAGGCATGCTTTCCCTTGAAAAAGATCGAAACACTTTTCACCCCTGCTTCATCACCGGGAAGATAATCGAGAATATTCGTTTTCAACCCTTTGGCTTCAGCCCAGCGAAGATACATCCTCATAAGAATATCAACCCAGTCCTGGGCTTCAGTTCCTCCAGCACCGGCATGAATTGAAATGATTGCATTTGAGGAATCATGCTCACCGCCGAACATACACTCGAGCTCAGTAATCCCGATATCGCTGTCAATTGATTCCAAACTTTCGGCAACTTCCTGCTCAGCATCATGATCTTTTTCCTCTACTGCCATTTCAAGCAGCAGTTCGGCCTCCTCTATTTCTCCCCAGGTATCCTCCCAGCTCTTGATAATTTCCTGAATTTGACCGAGTTGTTTCTGGACTTTCTGGGCGCGACCGGCATCACTCCAAAAATCAGGCGCCAGCGTCTGGCGTTCAAGCTGCTCAACTTCTTCTTTTTTGGCAGCTAAGTCAAAGATGCTCCTTCAAAGCCTGCATGCGACTTTTCATATCATTGAGTTTATGAAACGATACCGCCGATCCTGTTTCCTGTGCCATTTGATCACTCTTTATTTAGTGCCTTACTCCTGAAAACCTGTCATAAAAAACAAGCAATCATGAGAGAATTTTGAAATCTGAAACTTAGAGTCTCCACCAAGGCACTTATCCAGTGACTCTAAAAAGTTTGCCTACTCGTCGGGGTAATTTACATCTTTACCGGAAGAACCTTAATGAAGGCATCTCCATGTCATTTATACCAACAAGGCTCCTTACGTCTTTCTTCGCCGTCTATCCATCCCCAAAGCAACAATGCAGATTAGCACTCCAACCGCTGCACAGATCGGTCCGAACAGAAAGCCTCCGGATACAAATGCAGATCTCTGGGTCATTAACGGTATTTCAATCGTCTCTGCCCAGGCCACAAAAAGCTCTGATTCGCTCTTTATACGTCCAAGCGGGTCAATCACCCCTGAGATACCGGTATTTGCCGAGCGTACCATGCTGCGCCTGGTTTCAACTGAACGCAGAACCGTCATCGCCCAACTCTGGTATGGGGCACTTGATTTACCATACCAGGCATCATTGGTCAAATTGACAAGTACATTGGCTCCATTTTCCACCCAGCGCCGTCCTATGTCCGGAAATATCGATTCGTAACAGATCAAAACCCCTGCTTTAACTCGACCGGCCTCGAGCGGTGAGCCCACAGCACCGGGTGTAAAATCTCCGGCTGCTTCTACCAGTGGTGCCAGAAAGGGCATATATTTTTTCAGCGGAACATATTCTCCATAAGGCACCAGGTGGGATTTGAAATAGTGGCCACTCGTTTCACCCGTTTGTGAGAGCATGAATGCGCCGTTAAAATACTCAAACTGGCGCTTGTCCCAGTCTATAATCTCATACCAGGGTGCCCCGGTGAGAAGTGTTGTGCCGGATCCCGCCAAAAACGCTTTAACCGGCTTGATTAAGTCATTCCCACGTGGATAGAACGGCAGGGCAGTTTCCGGCCAGACGATAAGATCAGGAGATTTTCCCACAAGTAAACGCTCACTGAGGCCAAGGTAGGAGTCAACCGTTTTTACCCGCTCCTCGGGTGACCACTTCTTTCCCTGCTCAATATTACCCTGGACAATTCCAACCTCAGCAACAGCCGCATCATCGATCAAAGCCAGTATTTCAGTCCATCGCGTTTTAGAATAAAGCAGTCCGCAACTGAGCAGTATCAGTACGACAGCGGCTGAGCTGATCCTTTGAACCATGCTGAAACGACGACAGATAAAGAGATAGAGGACAACATTAATCAGAAGAATCATGAAGGTCAGAAAGTGATGTCCAAACAGGTCAGCTGTCTGCAAAGCTCCGGGAACAGACCAGAGGCCATAGCCGAAATCCATCCAGGGAAATCCGCTGATGAACCAGGATCTTACCCAGTCAAGTCCAACCCATAGGCAGGGAACCGCCGGCAGCCAGAGCCAGAATCCTGCCTTTCTGTCCAACAGATAAAAACAGCATGAAAAAAGACCCAGGTAGATGCTCATGTAAAAGGCGAGCAGCAACAGGGACAGAGCAGAAAAAATCCAGGGCAGACCGCCAAAGGTGCTCAGTACTGAGACAATCCAGTACAACTGGAGGACATAAAAGACCATTCCTGAAAGCAGTCCGCGCCCAAACGCCTGTCTTGCAGTTGCAGCCCCGGAGAGCCAGAAAAGCAGGGGGAACAGGCAGATGAGCAGCAGTGGCCAGAGAGAAAACCTGCCGGGTAGCCCAAGCCAGGCCATAAGTGGGAAGAGCACTACTCCATTGAGCCATCCATGCTTCCGGGCCGTCAGCATTAATCAGATTCCTCAATCTCTGGGCAGACCACCTTTACCTTCTTAACTTTTCTTTTTCCGGCCGACTCAACAATCAATTCAATGTCGCCGAGGTGAACAGATTCACCATCTTTGGGCAGACGTCCAAGGGAGTGGATGATTAAACCACCAATTGATTCATACGGCCCTTTGGGCAGTTCAATGTTGAGCCGCTCTTCCACATCTTCTATGTCAACCTTTCCCCTGACCAGTGAGGTATTTTCATCGATTTTCTCAAAATCATCATCTTCAACATCATACTCGTCATCAATTTCACCGACAATTTCTTCAAGAATATCCTCCAGGGTAATCAATCCTCGAACGGCTCCAAATTCATCCATGACAATTGCCATGTGAGTCTTGTTTTTCTGGAACTCCTTGAGCAGTTTCCCGATCTGCTTATCTTCTGATACGAAATCAGCATTGTTGAGGTAACGCTCAAGATTACCGTCATACTCACTGCCACGAACGCAAATCCGCAAAAGATCCTTGGCGTGCAGGATACCGATAATCCTGTCGGAATTTTCCCTGTAGATCGGGATACGGGTAAAGCCCTCCTCGATTATCACCTCAATAATTTCCGAAACCGGCGTGCAGATTTCAAAACTGATTATCTCTGCCGCCGGCGTCATAATTTCAGCTGCCCGGGTATCACTAAAACCAAATATGGCATTGATCATCCGCTCTTCGAGACTGGAAATCAGCCCATGCTCTTCACCCTCTTCGAGTAGTTCCTGAATTTCGTGCTCCAGAGCTTCGGTGCTGCCAGGTGCCCTGCCAAAAGGGAAGAAATCTCTCAGTCGTCTGAAAATTGAAACCTGATCTCCGTCTGCCGGTGGAGGTGCATCATCATTGTTGCTCATATTTGTCCGTTTCTGTCGTTGCCGTATAAAGGATGAGACCAAGGATAGGAACAATCACATAATATAGGTGGACTCACTGTTTAATGAAGAATCTCTAGGGATAATTCATCCGAAAGTCAAGGACAAAGGGGCTCAATTGGGGGAGAAACGATGACTAAATTGATAAATCATGCCAATCAAAGCGTGATTTCTCTTTGATTTATTCATACTCTTTACTATATTAATAGGGTTCTCCAGTAAATACTCTCGTGGAGCAATCTGACAACAAAACCGTTGTCTGCTCTCATGGCACCCATATAAAATTTTATACCAAGAGGATTAATGTGGAAGGAAAGGTACTTATCGCCAACAGAGGTGAAATTGCCATCCGCATCATGAATGCCTGCCAGGACCTGGGCCTCGATTATGTGGTTGTTTATACTGATGCAGACAAAGATTCAGAACACGTCATGTGCAACCGTACAGAAGGAAGTGAGCAAAATGCCTGGCGAATAACAAGTTATACCGAACCAAATGATATTTTTGCGGTTGCTGACCACACCTCCTGTACTGCAATACATCCTGGATACGGTTTCTTTTCAGAAGACTTCAGATTTGCCCGCAGGGCAACGAACAGAGATCGTGCCCTGACTTTTATCGGTCCGAACTGGGAGGTTATCAGGAATCTTGGCGACAAAATTAACACCAAGCGTGTCGCCAATCAACTCGGTATCCCTACGATTCCAGGCACTGATGCACCGATCTATAATGAAATGGAAGCAGAAGAAATTGCTGCAACCCTCTTGAAAGACCAGCAGAATGATGGAATTGAAAACCCTTCGATTCTTGTTAAGGCGGCCGCCGGAGGCGGCGGTATGGGAATTGAAGAAGTAGCTGAAATTGAACATTTCCGTCGGGTCTATCGCCAACTCCAGAACTATGCAAAACGACAGTTTGGCGACGGCGGAGTGTTGATCGAGCAATGCTTGCGCGACTATAATCACCTGGAAGTTCAGCTGGTGTGCTCCACCTACAACGAACGGGTGCATTTCAGTTCCAGAAACTGCACCATACAGTCTACCGGCAGACAAAAAAGAGTTGAGGCTGCCCCAGGATTTCACAGTTCCTGTTTTGACTATGATTTCAATGAAGAGGCGGTTCTCGATCAGATTGTCAACTATTCACTGAAACTGGCAGATCATGTTAACTATGACAATGTCGGCACCTGGGAATGGATCGTATCCCGCAGCGGTCAGCCCTATCTCCTTGAAGTAAACACCCGTATCCAGGTGGAGAATGACATATCTGCCCGGATAAGCTACCTGGATAATAAACACCCGAACCTGATACGTGAACAGATCCGGCTGGCCCTCGGCGAGCGCCTCGGCTACAAACAAAAAGACATTGAATTCAAGGGTGCAGCAATAGAATTGCGCATTGTCGCCGAGGATACAAAGAGAGGATTCTCGCCATGGATCGGGACAATTACCGACTTTTCATTTCCTGATTATGACTGGTCGGCTGTATACACTCATGTTCCTTACGATCGATCATACACCATACCGAGTGATTTTGATCCGAACCTCGCACTGGCTCTAGTCTGGGCCGATAGTATGGCTGAAGCCAAGCAGCGTGCTGCCAACTTTATTGATAAGACGGTAATAAAGGGACAGGATTCCAGCGGCGGCCCCATTACCACCAATCTTAATTACCTTAAAAACAACCTGGCTCGTCTTCTGGCATTCTGATTCAGGGCACTTATTATACTTTTATGAATGAGCAATTAAAGCAGCTCCAAAAAATTGAGGAGCGGATTAATTATCTGATCCAGATCAAGGATTATTCCAACTGGGGCAACCTTGAAGGCTTCAAAGCAAATTGTGATCAGTTGAAGCTGACCGTATACGATTATTCAGAAGAGGAGGTCGCTGGAGAAATCCGCAAGCTCCATGAGTCAATCAGCTTCCTTGAGGAACGGGCAGAGGAACAGCTCACGCCCATGGAGCGCGTCAGAATTGTACGATCTCTCCAGCGTTTCAGCCTCAAAGATATCCTCGAAAATGTTTATGACGATTATACCGAGCTCGGCGGTGAAGATGATGCCAACATAGATCCGGCCATGGTATGCGCAAAAGCCACTATCACCAGAAAGGGAAAGAAAAAAACACACACGGCAACGTTAATGGTTATCGGCCAGGAATCAGGGCATGGTGAAGAATACCGCAACGGAGGCTCGTGCAAACCGGAAGGCAATGAAAAAGCACTGAGGTATATGAAGGTTGCTGAAACCGAAGGTATACCGATTCATTTCTATGTATTTACCCCTGGTTCTTATCCTGTTGAAGAATATCCCGGCGCCGCTCAGCAAATTGCTCGAAATATCTATGGCATGACCAAGCTGAGGGTGCCTGCGGTCTCATTGATTTCTGAAGGGGGGTCAGGAGGGGCTGAGGCCATAGGACTGTCAGATTACCGGATGATGTGCAGCCACGGATACTATTCCGTAATTTCCCCCGAAGGAGCGGCGGCAATTGAAGGTAGAGTCCGGGAAGGAAGCAAGGTACCCCGTGAACTGATTGAACTTTGCGCCGACAGGCTGCGGCTCACCGCCCTGGACAATCTCAATCACGGAACCATTGATAAAATAATTAATGAACCGCCGCTGGGTGCACGAAGGGATGATTTCAGCTTTTTCGGCCAGGTACGGCAGGAAATGATAAGCGCCACCGATCGAGTCGTTCTCTCAACTAAGAGTTTCAAGTCGTTCCGGACGCTTGAGATCGGTCGAAAGAAATCAAAGAAGGAAAACCAGGAATTCGACGTAGTTGTCTCCTGGGACCTGAGCAGTGAGGAAACGACAAGGCTGCTGCGTCTCCGTTCAGATAAGTACCTTGGTCTGGCAACCCATGGCTATATTGGTCAACCGGAAGCCCAGAAGTCGGTGATGCGGCAGGTACGAATTTACAGCGAGCATATCTACTACACCCTTCGTTATGACATCTTCAAGAACCATAAACGACAGGTCCGTAAAGTCCTCCACGATGTTTCCGGAGAAGGTTCGGTAATGCTGAAACGAGTTACCGAACCCTTCAACGCCGCCATCAAATTCCTGAAGACCCCTCGAAACGAGAGAAAAGCGGCAAAACTGATCACCTATAACGGTAATGGTAAAAGCAGCAGTCAACGCCAGGATTCTCTGGAATTGACAGATACCTACACCAGCCCGCTGGCCAATAGCGATCGTGCCGTCAGTTGCCCCAATGCTGACAGACACGGCTGTAAAGATCTATGGATTCCGGATCTTTACGGTGAATTTGCAGGTGTCTGCGAATCCTGTGGGCACCATTTTCCCCTCGAGTACCAGTGGTACCTGGAAAACGTTTTTGACCCGGGATCAATCCGTTTTTTTAACACCCATCTTGAAGCTCAGAACCCGCTTGGTTACACCGGTTTTTCTGAGCGTTTGCAGATGGCAAAAGAAAAGACCAAGCGAAAAAGCAGTAATATGACTTTTTCAGCCCAGATTGACGGGATAAAAATTGTTACAACGATCTTTTACTCAGATTTCAGAAATGGTACCGTCGGGTCCACCGAAGGGGAAAAGTTTGTTCAGGCCTGCAAGCTTGCCCAACGGAAAAAACGGCCGCTCCTTGCTTACATTCATTCGACGGGTGGAATCAGAATCCAGGAAGGTACACTCGGTGTAGTGCAAATGCCCAAATGTACCATGGCTGTTCGTGAATACATCGATGCTGGCGGTCTCTATATTGTTGTTTATGATAACAACTCTTATGCTGGACCAGTTGCTTCATTTCTTGGCTGCTCGCCTTATCAGTTTGCCATTCGTTCTTCACGTATCGGATTTGCCGGTCCCCGCGTCATACGGGAAACAACGGGAATTACTATCCCCCCTAATTACCACTCTGCACGAAATGCGCTCAGACGGGGACACATCCAGGGAATCTGGGATCGAAGAGAGTTCAGAAAAAACCTCCACAAATGTTTGCAGACCATGGGAAGCTCTCACCTTTACTATCGCTAGCCAAAATATTCAGGATTGATATCATAAAGACTGAGCGTCTATTCCATATAAGCGTTGTCGGGCACTGTGTTTGTATGCGGCAAACCGGAACGCTCGGCAGACCCGCCCAGGCCGACCAAGGCGGTAGACGATTTCGCTTAAAAGGTAATAATCTGAAAGCCCTGGTCGATATATTCTTCAAGTGACGGGTGTCCCATCATAGTACCTGACACATTCAGACCCAGTTTTTTTGCATCCTCCATGCTCCCCAGCTTCGCTGAGCAGGCCTTACAGACACAATCAATCAGCCCTGCTTCTTTTACCTTGCCAAACAGTTCTGCAAATGGGGCATCGGCTTTTAAGAACGCTGACACCAATTTAACAGCTCCACCCTCTATCACCACTTTTACTTCATATCCCTTTTCCATAAAATCAACAGCATAGAGCAGGACATGGGAAAAGCACATCATTTCTGGATCGTACGTCACCAGTGCCACTTTTTTCATAACTATTCTCTCTCCCTTGGTTATTAAACGTCTTGATTTCATCAATTAAGCGGGGAAACGGTTGTCAACTCCGCGAAAATCATGTAACTCGTTAAGAGTTTATACAAAATAGCCTCTATTCTCAAGATTGTTTATTCAAACGAAACAGGAAACTATGGCGCCATTACAAAAGAGTTATCTGCTGGTCACTATTCCGGTCCGGACCGGCCTGCTTCTGGCATTGGTCATGCTTACGCTCATGCCAGGCTGCAGCCTGAAACCGAAGGAACCGCTGCCGATACTTGGCACCATAGAGGTACCATATACTTTTACAAACCAGGAGGGTACCCCTGTCTCACAATCGCTCTTTGCCAGCAAGGTATATGTGGCAGACTTTTTTTTTACCAGCTGTCCAACCATCTGCCCCATCATGAAATCCCAGATGCTCCGTGTCTACGAATCGTTCTCGGAACAGGACAATTTCCTTCTGCTCTCTCACACCATTGACCCCGAGCATGACAGTGTTGAGGTGTTGCATGACTACGCCGAACGGTTGGAAATTTCAGCCGCTCGATGGCATCTGGTTACCGGTCCCAAAAATGAAATTTACGACACCGCTCACCGCTATATGCTCGGGGCAATGGAAGACAAGCAGGCACCGGGCGGCTTCATTCATTCAGGCTCCTTCTGTCTCGTCGATCAGTCCGGCAGAATAAGGGGGTATTACCGGGGCACTGAAGAGGAATCGGTCGATCAGCTTATTATTGATATAAAGAGGCTGCTCAATGAAACCTGACAACATCCTCTTTGGTATATCTGTGAGGACGTGTCTATGGTTATTTTTATTCGGATTTGTGTCAGGATGTACCCAGGAACATCCCGGAGAAATAGTTTACCAGAAACAATGTTCCCAGTGCCACGGTCTGTCTGGGCAGGGATTAAAAAAACTCTACCCGCCGCTGGAAAAGAGCCCATACCTGTCCCGACGGCTCAATGAACTTCCATGCCTGATCGTATATGGAAGCAGGGATTCAGGCAAAACTGCAAAAACCAGCCGCAGCAGATTCATGCCGCCGATTAAGTCGATCAGCAGACCTGAGCTGCTTGTCTTGCTGGATTTTCTCCAGAAACGGTGGTCAACTCGCACCATCGTGATCAGACAGTCAGAACTCGAAGCGTGGCTTTCCTCATGCAAAAGCTGACACTCCTGAAACTCGGCCGCTTTTGGGGCCCGATTTTGGTAGTATTTCTGGTTGTCTCCGCCTGCACGGATGAGCAAACCAGAGAAAACAACAGGTTACGGGAGAAAATCATAGAGGTACATGACCGGGCCATGGAAAAAATCGGCTATATGTATGAGCTTGAGATTACATTACAATCTATCTCAAAGCCGGATTCTGTACAAAAAAGATTTATTGATGAGGCCATATCACGTCTTCAGAACGCCAATAAGTTCATGTTCGACTGGATGCATCAGTACCAGACGCTCGCTGTTGATAAAGAACCTGAAATAGACAACACCTATCGTCACCAGCAATTATTATTGATTAGAGAAGTCCAGAGGCTGACTGATGAATCCATTGCGCTATCGGAGACGCTGCTTGGGAAACAGTGATGTACCCATAGGTGGAACATACAGAAAAGTAATTTTTATGGATCATCTGGATATCGCCTACCTGGAAAGGTATGCGCATGCATGCTGTTGCCCATTCGGTGCCGCTGAGCAGCGGAGCAGGTGGTGGAACAAGACGTCAAACCTGCCTGAGCGTCAGCGAGTTTTGACGTCCCACCACTGGCGAGCAAAGGCAATCTGATGGACAACTGAGTGATGATAATAGCAAACAGGTACTCGTTTATCGGAAGAACCTTTTTTATTTTCCTGCCTTTTCTAATAACCAAATATGCTTAGGGTATAGCGCTGACAAGAATGACAGCCGTTCACTAATTTTTCAAGATCGTTGAGGAAGCCCTTATGTCAAGTAATTTTGGAACACTGTTCCGGATATCCACCTTTGGAGAATCACATTGTAAAGCCGTCGGGGTTGTTATTGACGGCTGCCCCCCAGGGATACATTTAACAGAGGATGATATCCAGACCCAACTCAGCCGCCGGAGACCCGGGCAATCAAAATTAACAACTGACCGGGCTGAAGGGGATTCCGTCACCATCCTCTCAGGCACGGAAAATGGTATTACCCTCGGCAGCCCCATTGCTCTCAAGGTTAATAACCTTGACCAGAGGCCTTCAGATTATGGCGATATGAACACAATTCCACGGCCATCTCACGCCGATTTCACCTATATGGCCAAATACGGCATCAAGGCATCTTCAGGAGGAGGAAGATCGAGCGCCCGGGAAACAATCGGCACGGTGGCATCCGGTGCCGTTGCTGACAAAATCCTCAGAGAACAGTTTGGCGTGGAGATTGTTAGTTGGGTCAGCGGGGTTGGGCCCTTTGAGGCCAGCCAGCCGGATATCAATACCATTACCCGGGAAGAGGTTGACAATACCGACCTGCGTTGTCCCGATATGAGCATTTCTGAACAGATGCGTTCGCTTATTATTGCACTAAAAGACGAAGGCGACTCCACTGGCGGAATTGTTTCCTGTGTAATTAGAAATGTCCCGGCAGGTATCGGAGAGCCTGTTTACGAAAAACTCGAAGCCAAACTGGCCCAGGCCATGCTGGCAATACCGGCGACAAAAGGGTTTGAAATCGGCTCCGGTTTTTCAGGTACAAGAATGAAAGGTTCACAGCACAACGACCCGTTCATCCAGAAAGAAGGCAGGCTCGGTACCACCAAAAACAACTCGGGCGGCATCCAGGGTGGTATTGCCAACGGTGAATCTATATTCTTCAGGGTTGCCTTCAAACCACCTGCGACAATATCTCTGCAGCAGGAAACTGCCAACTATGATGGCGACCAGGTAACACTTCAGGCCAAAGGAAGGCACGATCCATGTGTTGTTCCCAGGGCGGTACCAATTGTTGAATCGATGGCTTCACTGGTTATTCTGGA
>CAZOWJ010000038.1:0-4988 GCA_964583415.1 uncultured Desulfocapsaceae bacterium | reverse complement strand
AAGCAATATTACATTAACTTTTCACCATGCATTGTGCCAGATACATGCTGGTAACAGGCATACCCCATGACCCCGAAACAAACAATTCTCAGCAGATATATCGACAGGTTCTCCCCTCCTGTCGGATTAATGCTCTTTATTCTATCCATCATCATCGGTGCAGGTACCGGCCTTGCCGCAGTATTATTCATCAAGCTGATTGCAGCCATCCAGTACCTCAGCTACTCGAAACTCCCCGAACTGCTGCCCGCTCTTGGTTCACTCGTGTATCTAATCGTTCCGGTGATTGGCGGACTGCTTGTCGGACCATTGATTCTTTTTGCCCAGGAAGCAAAAGGGCATGGTGTTCCTGAGGTCATGCAGGCCTTGATCCTCAGAGGCGGCCGTATCCGGGCACGCGTGGCGGCTGCGAAAATTGCGGCCTCAGCGCTCTGCATCGGTACAGGCGGCTCAGCGGGACGCGAAGGCCCCATTATTCAGGTTGGCTCAGCAGTGGGATCGAGCATCGGGCAGATTCTGAGGCTATCGGACGAACGTATCAGAAACCTCGTTGCCTGTGGTGCGGCCGCAGGAATTGCCGCTACATTCAACGCACCAATTGCCGGTGTTGTTTTCGCAATAGAAGTGCTGATGTGCAACCTGCAGGTTCGTTCATTTGGAAACGTTGTCATCGCCGCTGTTTCCTCATCAATTGTCAGCCGGATATTTCTTGGAACACAGCCCGCATTCTCCGTTCCCATTCATTCTCTGGTATCCCCGACTTCACTGATTTTTTACCTGATTCTTGGTCTTTTGGCAGCACTGGTGGGCATTATGTTTATCAGGATGCTCAACAAAGCCGAAGACGTTTTTGATAACTGGAAATTCCCTCAAGTCTACAAGCCTGCCGTTGGTGCCGCACTCTTGGGAGTCTGCGGTATGCTCTTCATGCAACTGCCCGCCACCGAGGGTATCCTGATGCCCTTTATGTACGGCTCCGGTTTTCATTACATCGAAGAGGTTCTCCAAGGAGGCTCATCTCTCTGGATCCTGCTGCTCCTTGTTTTCCTGAAACCGCTGGCGACCTCGTTTACTCTCGGCTCCGGCAACTCGGGCGGCGTATTCGCGCCCTCGTTGTTCATCGGTGCAATGCTGGGGGGAGCTCTTGGTATTATTTTCAAGAATTACTTCCCTGAGATCTCAGGAGAACCCGGTGCCTACGCCCTTGTCGGCATGGCAGCACTGTTCGGAGCGACTGCCCGGGCACCGCTGACCGCCATGCTCATTGTCTTTGAAATGAGCAATGATTACCTGATGATTCTTCCGTTGATGGTCGCAGGCATTACCGCCACCTACCTCGCACAATGGCTGCATCCTGAATCGATTTACACCTTGAAGCTTGCCAAACGCGGTATCCATTTCGAGGGTGGACGGGATATGGATATTATGCAGGGAGTAAAGGTTCAGGAAGTTATGAGAACCAGGCTGGTAAGCATTAACAAGAATCAATCTGTATCTGACCTGATGGCCCTGTTCCAGGAAACAAACCTGCTGGGCTTTCCGGTCATTACTGAAGGCAAAAAACTCTGGGGTATTATTACCCTGCAGGACGTTCACCGGGCACAGTCTGAAAGTAATTTCAAACCCCGTCAGATGAAGGTCGAAGACCTTGCCATTGAAGGGCCGATCTCCGTTCATCCTGACGAGCCGATCTGGGTTGCTATTCAGAAAATGTCGCCACGTGATTTAGCCAGACTTCCAGTGGTTGCCCGGGACGGTACCATGAGGCTGGTTGGCATGATCAGCCGCTCTGACATCTTAAGAGCATATGATGTGGGTGTTGTGCGCAAACAAAGAGGACAGCTTGTAGAGCAGCAGACGACCCTGCGCTCCTCATCAGAAACCGGTTTTGTTGAGTTTGCGATCAATGAAGACGATGCCTGCTGTTATGTGAAGGTTAAAGACCTGCCTCTGCCGCAGCAGGTTAACCTGGTATCAATCAAGCGGGAAGGAAAGGTTATCATCCCACGGGGTAAACATCAACTGGCTCCTGGTGACGTAATTACAGTTTTCGGCCTCTTAGAGGAAATTGACGATCTGAAAGCATTCCTCAACAGTAACCGCATGAAAAAACAGGATTGAGCTCGAACACTGATTGACTCATACCTCGAGATAATCGAGAATAGCCTCCCCGGCATACCTGCCCTCGGCAATGGCTGTAACCACGAGATCGGAGCCTCGCACCGCATCTCCGCCAGCAAAGATATTCTCGCGAGATGTCTGAAAGGGATATCGGCCGCTCTCCGGCGCTATGACCAGTCCTCGTGGATCAAGGTCGACTCCGTGCTCTTCCAGCCAGCTGCAGGGGCTCGGTTTAAACCCGAAGGCCATGATCACCGCATCAGCTTCCAAAGTATGCTCTGATCCGGCAATTTCTTCCGGTCTCTGCCTCCCTTTATCATCCGGAGGCCCCAGGCTGGTCCGAATAACACGTACTCCGGCCACCCGATTGTGCTGGTCTACGACAATTGACAGGGGCTGCAAATTCCAGAAAAATTCAATGCCTTCCTCTCTGGCATTTTTTACTTCCTGCCGAGACCCGGGCATATTCTGTTCATCGCGGCGGTAGGCACAGACCACGCGCTGAGCTCCCTGCCTGAGTGAAGTCCGCAGGCAGTCCATGGCAGTATCCCCGCCTCCCAGGACCACAACTCGTTTACCGGCCATGGAATGATAGGTCTGCTGCTCGTATTGATATTCCTTTTCATGGCAGATATTACCAATCAGAAATGGAAGCGCCTCGAAGACCCCTTCTGCCTCCTCATTTTCCAATCCGCCTCGAATCGATTCATAGGTCCCGGTCCCGACAAACACTGCAGGATATTCTTCGAGAATGTCCTGAAAGCTGACATCGTCGCCGACATTGGTATTCAGTTTGAACTGGACACCCATTTCCAGGAAAATTTCTCTTCTCAGTGCCATAACCTCTTTTTCCAGCTTGAAGCCGGGGATACCGAAGGTCAGGAGCCCGCCAATTTCAGGATACCGATCAAAAACAACCGGCGTGACACCGTTTCTGATCAGGATATCGGCACAGCCAAGACCGGCCGGTCCGGCACCGATTACTGCAACCTTCAATCCCGTCTTTACAACTTTTGAAAGATCTGGACGCCATCCCATTTTGAATGCAGTATCAACAATGTACTTCTCTACACTGCCAATGGTCACCGCTCCATATTCGTCATTGAGTGTACATGCTCCCTCGCAGAGTCGATCCTGCGGACATATACGGCCGCACACCTCGGGGAGGGTGTTGGTACGATGACAAAGCTCAGCGGCCTCGAGAATCCGGCCCTCCCCCGCCAGCTTAAGCCAGTCCGGGATATAATTGTGAGCGGGGCACTTCCACTCACAATAGGGGTTGCCACAGCCGAGACAGCGGTCTGACTGCATTCGCAGCTGATTCTCGTTAAAAAGTTTGTATATTTCAACAAATGACTCCCTTCGGGTCCTCATCGATTTCTTTTGCGGATCAATACGATCCACTTCCAGAAACTGAAAAACATTCTGGTCCATATCAGGCTCCTATTGGGTTGTCATCAGGAGTTCAGTGGCCGAACGGCCGCGCTTTCCAAGCAGATCTTCAGCACTCATCCCTTTGGGCTTCACCAGCTTGAAACGGTCACTATAACCACCGAAATCATCAAGAATCATCTCAGCCCGGGAACTCTCTGTCTCAGCATAGTGAGCACTGATGATCCCTCTCAGGTGTTCTTTAAGGAGATGTTGCTCTTTCATCGGCAGCACGTCGACCAGTTCAGGGTTGATCTTTTCGATAAAATCCTCATGCTCATCAAAGACATAAGCAAAGCCACCGGTCATACCTGCACCGAAATTAATTCCAGTCTCACCAAGGATGGTAACAACCCCTCCGGTCATGTATTCACAGCCATTGTCTCCAATACCCTCGACAACCGCCCGAGCGCCTGAATTTCTGACAGCAAATCGTTCTCCCGCTTTTCCTGCAGCATACAATCGACCGCCGGTGGCACCGTACAGGCAGGTATTACCGATTATCACAGCCTGGTGTGACTGGTATGCAACTCCGGCGGGGGGTTTAACCACCAGCATACCGCCAGCCATCCCTTTGCCTACATAATCATTGGCATCACCGGTTAACACCAGCTTCAAACCACCGGCATTCCACACCCCAAAACTCTGACCTGCCGTCCCCTGTAAATGAACGGTTATCTGGTCGGAGTCCATCCCCCTGTTGCCATGCATCTTGGCAATAAGCCCCGACAACCGCGCACCGAGAGCACGGTCGGTATTGCTTATTTCACAGTTCCAGGCTCCACCTGCCCGGTCAGTAACCGCCGCAGAGAAATGTTCAAACAGCTTCCGATTGAGCACACCCTTATCATGGGAGGGATTACGCTGCTGATTAAAAAGTGCGGTACCTTCTGCAGGTTTCGGGGAGTCAAGCAGCGGTTTGAGTCTAAGCTTTTTTTGTTTAACGTTCTCTCCCTCCCTGATCGTCAGCAAGTCTGTTCTGCCGATCAGCTCAGTCAGCTGCCTGACACCAAGAAATGCCAGCCATTCCCGTGTTTCTCTTGCAAGAAAGCGGAAATAATTCATGGCCATCTCGGGCAATCCGGAAAAGTGATCGCGCCTCAGGGTTTCGTCCTGCGTGGCAACCCCGGTAGCACAATTATTGAGATGACATATTCGCAGGTATTTACAACCAAGCGCAATAAGCGGTGCAGTCCCAAAACCAAAACTTTCCGCTCCTAAAATGGCCGCCTTGACGATATCAAGTCCGCTTTTCAAGCCACCGTCAACCTGCAGCCGAATTTTATGCCGCAAACCATTTTCAACCAGGGCAGCCTGAGTTTCCACCAGTCCCAGTTCCCAGGGACTACCGGCATATTTTACAGAGGTTAGAGGACTGGCACCGGTTCCGCCATCATATCCAGAGATGGTGATCATATCTGCATACCCCTTGGCAA
>CAZOWJ010000037.1:0-34874 GCA_964583415.1 uncultured Desulfocapsaceae bacterium | reverse complement strand
CTGGGAGAATATCACTGCGAAATATCCCCGCCCATGACTCGACCAGTAAACGCAGTCTCTTGGGTCCTAAATGGCCGAATTGGTCGAAAATGTAGGGCTGTTTGTCGGTTTTTGCATGGAACACGGCTGCACCTCTTATCTTGTTGTATTTGCAACCTTATAGTAACATCACATTATGTTTCACTGCAAGTGAAAAAAATCTTTTTATTAAGTAATATCAATGCATTGAGTTGATATTACTTTTTACGAGACCATCAATACCAGATTCGCAAAAAAGTTCGCCCCCCTTTGTAAAAGGTTGATTTTCCCCATACACCGTCATATAGCAAGTTTTTGACGATGCGCCATTGAGGTGTTATATTATCGGTATAGCTGAGTCCTCTGGCCACTCCTCACTCTATATCCACCAGTTTACAGAAGACTCTGAGAAAGCAAGCTCTTGTTACCCCATCAAGAGAAAGACATACTATGTACCTTTCGCAATACAAATTGTTGGAAAAGCCGTTTAACATCAGCACTGATCCACGGTTTCTCTGGTGCGGTGAAAAACATCGGGAGGCCTTGGCAACCCTGAAGTATGGTCTTCTGGAGCCCAATGGTTATGTGGTACTGACAGGGGAAGTTGGAACAGGAAAAACCACGTTGGTTAATGCGCTTATCGAGTCCTTGGATGATAACGTACTCGTTGCAAATATTAATAATCCTACACTCGATACCATTGAATTTTTCAATCAGGTCGCCAAAATCTACGACGCCTCTGCCGAAATAACCACCAAAACGGAATTCTTGTTTTTTATTAATTCTTTTCTTCAAAAATCGCATGCAGAGGGCAAGGTCGTTCTACTCATCATCGACGAGGCCCATCGCCTTACAAAAGAACTTTTAGAAGAAATTCGCCTTCTCTCCAATATTGAGCAGGCGAGCACTAAACTCATCAGTATTTTCTTTGTCGGACAGAACGAATTAAAAGAACTATTGCTCAGTGCGCCGTGCACCGCATTGCTTCAGAGGATAACCCTTTTTTATGAGATCGAACCCCTGTCCGAAGATGAGACACGTGAATATGTATTTCACCGTCTGAAAGTTGCCGGTACTTATGAACAATTGTTTACAACTGCTGCAATTTGCGAGATACAGAAATTTACGAGAGGGTATCCACGTCTTATTAATATACTTTGTGACCGCGCAATGTTAACCGGTTACATCAGGGAACAAGAAGAAATCGACGTGGACATTGTTATGGAGTGCAGTCGAGAGATCAGCTTTCTCAAACCGAAAGTATCGATTGAGCCAACTAATGGAGTCGACATTTTTTTAAATTGGGGACGCTCCTTGGTGGCGAGGTTAAGAGCGAATACAGCAGAGCTAAAAAAAATACCACTTCAAAAAAATGAGACCCCTGAAAATAAAGGCTATAAGGTAAAAAGTTTAAATAATGCCGATCGTCAAATCGCTGGCCCAAGCGTGAAAAAGAACCGTCTCTGGTCAAGACTGATTGGATTAGCAGGACTCTTTGCCTTAATTATCGTTGCTATTGCGGTTAACATGCATACCAAGTCACCGGTTAAAGATTTTGCAACGACAGGGTTTACTGAGACGAATAGTGATCATGCATCAGAGATTTCAGTTCTAAAGAATACTTCGTCGACGCCAGTTCTGCGGCGAATTGAGGTTCAGCCAGTCACTGCTATACAGGATGTAAACAAGGTGTTGAGAGAAAAAGATGATTCGTCAAACTTTGTGCCTGTTAAAGACAAAATACCTCTGAACGAAAAAGTCCATGAATCTTTGTACTCAGCAGATACAGGAAACCCCATCCACCTTCAGGCTACTGCAGTTCCGGTTGCAGAAACGCTCAAACTGCAACAGCCAACTACCTTTGAGTTATTATCTGCAGCTCTGGAAAAGAATAATTTTCAGGTAGCGATTGATTTACTTGAATCACTCGAAAAACGGGATAACGAAAGTTATCTGACGTTTGGGGAAATGTATTCGAGAGCTCTTGTTGGTCGGGCCAAACAGCTATTAGCAAGCTCTCCACTTAAAGCAGAAGTATTGTTGCTTAAAGCTGCCGAGGTAAATCCTAAAAATATTGAGGCTCATTTTAACCTTGGTAAAATTTACATTCGATCCAAAGACTACACGCTAGCGATCGATGCATACCAGAATGCCGTCACGCTGAATCCGAAATTATCTGACGCATTATTCAACCTTGGTTTCATTTACGCAACAATTGGCATGTATGAAGATGCAGAGAAGCTCTATGCGCGTCTTGTTCCGCTGGATCCCACATATCTTGACAAAGCACTTTTTAATCTGGCTGTCGTTCAGGAAAAACTAGGCAAAAAAGAAGAGAGCTTAGCAAATTTAAAAATGGCAGTAACAATCAGGCCGGAGAATAAAAAAGCCCAAAGTCATTTGAAATTGCTTCAAGAGGCTGTTGAGGAGGCTCGTAATTGATAGTAATCAGAACGCTTTTTATGCTTTTATTATTGATCTTCAGCCTTTTATGGGCTTCTGGTTGCAGCGTGATTGCACCCGATACTTCCAAAGACAAATCACCGTCAGAAGATCAGGCAGTGCAGATATCTCCCTCAGTAACAGATGTTGAAAAATACTTTACCCACACCATTAAATGGGGGGGAGAGTCCCTCATACGGATCTCTTGGTGGTATACTGGTTCAGGAAAAAATTGGTTGCAGATAAATGAAGCCAACCCCTCTATAGACCCCAGACGAATTAAAATCGGCGATTCAATTCTAATCCCCGAAAAGCTCTTGATAACAAATAAACCGATGCCAATCAACTATCGTGGACCTGTTGCTATAAAAACAATGGAGAAAGTAGAACCATCCGGAGAACTTCTCCCAAAAACTGAAGAGGTAGAGCTTTTTGGCCCAATTGACATTGAGACGCAGACAGATCAAATTGAGGGGAACAGTCCTTCGCTGTCCTTAGAGACCATAGAGTAGAGCAAAGTGCAGCCCATAAGGTACGCTTTCATGTCGCGATTTGAATAAAGCAGAATCCTTTTGCCATAAAATCAGACACTACTGTATTGTTTCTGATTCCTCGGGTCAAACTGCGATTTTTCTGATAACTCCTCAAAAAGTCGTCTCTCTTCATTACTCAGCGACTCCGGTATCTGAATCACTATTTCGACGATGATGTCACCTGCACTATTAGTTTTCCTGGGAAGCCCCTTTCCTCGTAATCGAAATCGTTTTCCAGCAACGGTAGATGGCGGGACCGTAAGCGTCACATATCCATCAATCGTCTTTACAGCGATACTGGCACCGAGTGCTGCTTCCCATGGAGCTACCGGAACTTTTGTCTCGAGATTATAGCCATTTATTTTAAACATTGTATTTTTGCGAATGTTAACCTTCAACAGGAGATCTCCTCCGTTGACATGCTCCTTGTAAATATCGGGAAGGCGTATTGTGGACCCATCAGTCACACCTCTGGGAATCCTGACATTGAGCGTTCTTTCTCTGGTTTCAACGTGTCCATCTGGGTTAACAAAACTGGTTTGAAAGGAAATGGTTTTTGTTTCAGAGTTCAACAACGCCTGTAAGCTCAGGGTAATTTCTGCCTCATAGGAAGGCTGACTGCGATTTCGATTAACACCGGTCTGGTATCCAAAGGAATCGCCTTCTGTATAACTATTGCCAAAAATATCTCTGAAAAAATCGCTGAATGTCTCATTGTCTTCTGGCCGATAATTCCTGCTGGAGGATGAATGGGAATTGTCATGGTGCATATCACCATGCTTCCAGTTTTCGCCGTACAGGTCGTAGAGCTTTCTTTTTTCAGGATCTTTCAGGACTTCGTTTGCCTCATTTATATCTTTGAAGCGGGTCTCTGCTTCCGGCGATTGGTTAACATCAGGATGATATTCGCGCGCACCTTTTCTGTAGGCGCTGCGAATCTCATCAGCTGTCGCACCTTTTGGAACTCCAAGTACCTTGTAATAATCTCTGTGAGCCACGCTATCCCTGCTGTTTTTCTATGATGATATTCATTAACATTTAAGCTGCATAACGGTTCCATGTAAAACTGCCCAACCTACGTCAGTATAAAATAAACACAAATATTACTTTATCAATATATTATTTATAGTAATTTTACATTAAAATCATTTTCAAATGATTCGTAACCCATTTCGTTAACTGCCTATCACTAATTTTGAATAAATCAGATGACTGTTTCCCTGTATTTTACCATTTGAACTGTGGCGATAATGGTTAGTAATGACATATGAAAATCTATTGTAGATTCAATTATTTTCGGATATCGTTCGGCTAAACCTGCCATTTGACACGTGGCATCATTTCTTATTTACATCAACCATATACAACTAAACGTTATGATCTTTTTTAATTTAATTGCCACACTGCTTTCAACAGCGTTCATGAATTTGCTCTGGTCAAAACAGGTCATGGCTGAGAGTTTATCAACAGCCTCAATGAATAAGAATATAAAAGAATCACTGCTCCCTCTAATCAATGTCATATCACAAAATCTATGGATACAAGGTACGCTTGTAATCCTGTTCACATTTATTATAGCCTCATTCATCACCTGGTTATTATTCAAGATAATTGGCGGAATCACGAGAAGAACCAATTTTTTGCTCGATGACAACATTGCCACATTATTACGACCGCCGCTTTATTATACGCTTGTGGTTGTAGGTATTACTGCAGGTCTTGACCTGATGCCGCTGTCAGTCAACTTTAAAATTTTCTCCCAAAGAATTATTCAAACGCTCAATATTCTTGTCTGGCTCATATTTTTAATCAGGCTGTCCACCCTGCTGCTCACTCGCCTTGCCGGACTTACCCACAAATATGCTTTCATTCAGCGCCGGACCGTCACCCTTTTTGATAATCTTGCCAAGATAGTTATCTTTGGTGCCGGTATTTACCTGGCCTTTGTCATCTGGAATATTGATATGACTGCCTGGCTGGCATCTGCTGGGATAGCTGGTATCGCCATCGGTTTTGCCGCAAAAGATACGCTATCAAATCTCTTCAGTGGTGTCTTTATCATAGCGGATGCCCCCTATAAAGTAGGAGACTTCGTCGTGCTTGACAATATTGGCCGAGGCAAGGTGACCACTATTGGCCTTCGCAGCACCAGGATACTCACAAGAGATGATATTGAAGTAACCGTTCCAAACTCGATCATCGGTAACTCAACCATCATAAATCAGTCAGGCGGTCCCAACGAAAAAATGCGCGTAAGGCTCAAAATTGGTGTCGCCTACGGCAGTGATGTGGAGAAGGTGAGCAAGCTGCTGCAAAAAGTTGCGGAAGAGGAATCTCAGGTTTGCAAGGTGCCGGCACCACGGGTCAGATTTCGGCTCTTTGGGCCTTCGAGTCTTGATTTTGAACTTCTCTTCTGGGTTGATCACCCGGAACAGCGGGGACGTGTGCTTGACGCTCTCAATACCGAGGTATACAAAATGCTCAATATCGAAAACATTGAGATTCCATACTCAAAACAGGATATATACATAAAAGGATTACCTGAACAACTGGCAGCAGTATCTTCCAATACTCATGAAAACAACCATGTTGAAAATCAGCAAACCAAAAAAGAGAACTACTGATAGCTTTATTTTCATCCGACCGCCGGCAGATCACATACAATGAATTCCTTTACTCTCAAGCCCATCCCTAAAATAGAATTTGGACCCCATTCAATAGTCAGCCTACCCCATCATGTTGAGCAGTTTGGTAGCAAGGTCCTTCTGCTGACGGGGGCTGACTCTTTGAAACGAAGCGGTTACCGGGAGCGTATCCATTCATTGCTTGATGAAAATAACCTGAGCCTATCTCATGTGGAAATAGATCAGGAGCCGTCACCGCAACTGATTGACGCAATAGTCACAGAACACCGTGCAAAAAATATTGATGTCGTAATCAGCATTGGAGGAGGCAGTGTTATCGATGCCGGCAAGGCCGTCTCAGCGATGCTACCGAGTGGCCATCCGGTAACACAATACCTCGAAGGTGTCGGCAGCAAAACACCAACAGCTGAAAAAATCCCATTTATTGCAATACCGACAACTTCAGGGACTGGCAGTGAAGCAACGAGCAATGCAGTAATAAGCCAGAGCGGTAGAGACGGTTTTAAAAAATCCCTTCGTCACGACCACTATATACCCAACATTGCGCTTATCGATCCATTGCTGATGCGCACCTGCCCTCCTGGTATCACTGCTTCCTGCGGAATGGATACCTTTTCTCAGCTGGTGGAAGCCTATCTTTCAACAAAGAGTACACCAGTTACCGATGCAATTGCCTGGCGAGGCATCAAATCTGTACATCAATCACTGATCACCGTATATGAAAATCCTGAAAACATAGACGGTCGCAGTCAGATGGCGCTGGCTTCTCTTTGCTCAGGCATTGTTTTAATGAATGCCGGACTTGGAGTTGTTCACGGACTGGCACCGGTGCTCGGATGCCTTTTCCCGATATCGCATGGCGTTGTCTGTGGCACCCTGATGGCCGCGGCCAATGATATCACCCTAAGAAAGCTTGAAACTGAACGGGAAAATCATGATGCACTCAGAAAATACACCAAACTTGGTAAATTACACTCATCCAGGCCAGGCAAGAGTGATGAATACTATCGAAAAAGCTTCATCGAATATCTCTACACCCTCACTTCAACCCTGAAATTGCCCAGACTCTCAGAGTTCAATGTTACGACAGCGGACCTGGGTGAAATAACCTCGGCATCATCTAACAAAAACAACCCGCTCTCACTGACCAACGAAGAAATCATTAAAATTGTAGAAAGCAGGCTCTAGTACCTTTTGCTCACGCTAAAAACCCAGCCCTACTCCTTATCGCTGTTCCTCCAGCTCTTATCATCCGCGCTTGCGAAGCTGTAACGCTCCGATAATAATCAATATGAGAGGCCACCAGGTACCAGCAAAATCTTTGACCTTCCCTAATGGCAAAATATCAAGATTTGAGAGCAGTAAAAGTGCACCAACCAAAATAAGGATAACGGGCCCAAAGTTAACTCGCATATTTTCCATTGCCTCCGATAACTATCTGCCAGATGTAGAAACAATCACAAAAGTAATCCAGTCGAAAATTATTATATCGTAATTATTATTAAAAACGGTCATCTTATACTAAACAACCATTTACACAACAAGCAATATCATTATCAATAACGTGTCGGAACCCCAGTTTAAAAATACCAAAGGACAGCAAAATAAATCCCCGGGTCATACAGATCCGGCAGATTTTCGAGTTCTTCTGAAACTGCTTTCACCACAGTTCAAAAAACATCGTCTCCGCCTCCTTTTGGGTTTTGTCGCCCTGCTGAGCGTTGATTTTCTGCAACTCATTATCCCCCAGATCTTAAAGTACGGCGTTGACGCTCTAACAGAAAACCGGGCGACCAGCGGACTGCTGTTCAAGCTCGGCCTGGTAATAATCGCCATCTCTGCAATGGTTGTAATCTTCCGTTTTATTTGGAGAAATTTGATTATTGGTTTTTCACGTTATCTCGAGCGTGCACTGCGTAATCAGATATTCAACCATATTCTCACCATGGATCAACCATTCTTTGAAACACGAACCACCGGCGATATTATGGCCCACGGTTCAAATGATCTCGGGGCCGTGCAAATGGCTTGCGGTATGGGCATGGTTGCTGCTGCAGATGCGCTCGTCCTGTCTATTGCCGCAATAGGCTTTATGCTTTACATAAACCCGCTGCTCACGGTTATGGCACTTCTTCCAATGCCGATTCTTGCCGTTTCCACCCGTCTGCTTTCCGGGAAACTTCACCACCGTTTCAACAAAGTACAGGAGCAATTCTCCTTAATCACGGAATTTGCCAGATCAGCACTAATCTCAGCAAAGCTCAGTAAGGCGTACACCCTTGAGAACGTTCAATCAGGTATTTTCGACAATCTCGGCAAGACCTATGTCAAGCAAAACATACGGGTTGCTCTGGTGCAGGGTACCCTGTTTCCTGCAGCAACACTGATCGGCAACCTCGGTCTTCTCGCTATTCTCCTTTATGGTGGAAGGCTTGTTATTCAGAAAGATATCAGTATGGGTGATTTTGTTGCATTTATCACCTATCTGCAGATGCTGATCTGGCCAATGATGGCCATAGGATGGGTCACAAATCTCCTGCAGCGAGGGTTGACCGCCTTAAAGCGAATCAACTCCCTGATTTCCGCGGAGCCAACGCTGATCGACCATCAGCGGCAATCACGTCATGATAGCATTTCCCCGGTTTTCTTAGCCAGGAATTTATCATTTTCCTACCCATCCTCAGATCGTAACCAGCTTGAAGATATCACTATTAATGTACGCTCTGGAATTATCGGAATTGCCGGCCGAACGGGAAGCGGCAAGTCCACCCTGTGCAAACTGTTATTAAGACTCTACCCTGTTTCCGATAACTGTCTGTTTTTCGGTGGTAAAGACGTTAATTCGTTGTCGCTCGACGATGTACGCTCCCAGATAGCATATGTCAGTCAGGAACCTGTTCTTTTCTCTGACACCGTCAGCAAGAATATCTCCTTTGGAGTTGGCGATGCCCAGATGAGTGGTATCGAGAAAGCAGCCCGTGACGCCCAGATACATCAGGACATCATCGGTTTCTCCTCCGGCTATGACACCATTATCGGAGAACGTGGCGTTACCCTGTCAGGAGGCCAGCGTCAGCGTCTGGCTCTGGCCCGGGCGCTGCTCTGCAACCGTCCTGTTCTTGTCATAGATGACGGCCTATCCGCGGTTGATACAACAACAGAAAATGAGATTGCAGATATTCTTCGTCAGCGCCTGACGGGCAAAACCGTTTTTATCGTTTCCAACCGTATAAAACTACTCTCCATGACCGATAAAATCCTGATCCTTGAGGAAGGTCGACTGGTCAATGAAGGTACACACGAAACACTGATCACTGAGAATGAATTTTACCGGTCCATGTACTTGAAACAGAAACAGAGCGGCAGAAGAGAAGACTGAAATGCACAACTTCGGATACACAGAGAAAGATAAATCAAGTTCCCTGGGCGATTTCCGCCTCTGGCAGCGCATCATTGTCAAATCAAAAAACTATAAACATGCTATAGCTTTAGCAGTTTTTCTCTCGCTAATAGTCACGGCTGCAACACTCTGCATTCCTTACCTGATGAAGAATGGTATCGATCAATTTATCACCGCCGATCAGTTAAGCAATAGTCTCAGGTTATCAGGGCTTAGCAGGATTGCTGTTCAGTTCGTCGTCCTCATCCTGCTGATCTTTGCTGTTACCTTCGTGCAGGTTGTCCTCCTTGAGTGGGTCGGTCAGTCTGTTATGCACCACATTCGACAGGAACTGTTTGCCCATCTATTAAGCCTCGACCTGGCCTTCCTTGACACCCAGCCAACCGGCCGGCTTGTTACCCGTCTGACCAACGATGTACAGAACATGCATGAGATGTTTACATCGGTAATGGTCACCTTGTTCAACGATGTTCTTCGTCTGGCAGGAATCCTGGTGGTTCTTTTTTTCATCAACGTCCGCCTTGCACTAATGATGCTGATTTTCGTTCCACTGTCTCTTTTGATAACTGTTATCTTCGCAAAACTCGCCCGCGAGAAGTTCAGGGCAATTCGCAGCCAGCTTTCCCGTCTCAACAGCTTTATACAGGAATCGGTTTCCGGCATTACTATCATTCAATTGTTCGGCAGGCAGCGAACCTCCAGAGATCATTTCTCTGCCTTGAGTCGGGAGTATCTGCAGCGAACACTTAAGCAAATCAGGCTCTTTGCGGCCTTCATGCCACTGACCGAACTACTCAGCTCCACGGCTATTGCCCTTATTCTCTGGTATGGCGGTACCCAAATCATCGGTAGAAACCTTACCATTGGAGAGCTTGTCGCCTTTCTTGCCTATATGAGACTTTTTTTTCAGCCCTTAAGAGAATTGTCACAGAAATACTCTATCGTTCAGTCGGCACTCGCTTCAGCCGAGCGGATTTTTAACATGCTCGATACAGAACTACAGATCAAAGAAGTGGAGTCCCCGGTATCCATTAGCGACATCAAGGGGAGACTCCATTTTAATCACCTGACCTTTGGCTACGAAGCTGGCAAGCCCGTGCTGCATGATCTGTCCATGGTTATTGAACCCGGAAAAATTGTTGCCATCGTCGGCACTACCGGTTCAGGAAAAACAACACTTATCAGTCTTCTCATGAGATTTTATGAGCCGCAGAGTGGGACAATCACCATTGATGATGTTAATATCGATCAATTAAGACTAAAGGAGCTGCGCTCTACCATTGGAGTTATTCTCCAGGATGTGTTCATCCTTCAGGACACGCTTCTGGCCAATATTGTCATGGACAGTGGCCGCTCTCGAGACTATGTACTGGAGGTGCTTAAACAGACTGGGATGTCGCGTTTTCTTGACTTGCTGCCAGATGGCCTGGATACCATAATCGGCGAGGGAGGTCATGAACTCTCGACGGGTGAAAAACAGCTGTTGTCGTTTGCCCGTGTTCTTTGTCGTAACCCTAAAATCCTTGTACTGGATGAGGCTACAGCTTTTATTGACTCGGTGACGGAGGATATTCTCGAAGAGGCCATCGAAGACAGTTTTTCAGGAAAAACCTCCATTATTATCGCCCACCGTCTCTCAACGATTCGCAGGGCTGATCATATCATCGTTATGGACCATGGGAGTATCATTGAACAGGGCAGTCATAGCGAACTCATTGCCAGGTCCAGCCGTTACGCAGAAATGATCAAGCTTGATATTCAGGATTAAAACGCATAAAAGCTGCGTTAATTATTAATTTACTCAGCCTATCCTTCACCATAAGGTACGCTGAATATAAAAGAGTTGGTAATCGATGAATCCCGGAAAAAGTCCGAACCATCTGCTCTGGTGGGGCAGGTTTGATCCTGATTATTCAAGAAACAGAATCATCAGAAAAATTCTCCATGAATCCGGTTATAAAATAACAGACTTCAGACCGCGAATATCGCCTCTTGGAGGAATTGAATCTCTTCTTGCCCGGCTCAAAAAACCCGATGCAGTCTGGGTCCCTGCTTTTCGTCAACGAGATTTTCACCCTGCACGCAGATATGCAGACAAAAACAGGATCCCGCTCATCTACGACCCGCTTATCAGCGGCTGGGACAAGGCCATATACGAGAGAAAAAAATTTCCAGAAACAGACAGGAGGGCTATTAGACTTTTAAGATGGGAACAGTCCATGTTTTCAAGGGCAGATCTGGTTATCGCCGACACAGCGCTTCATGCCCAATTTTTCATTGAAACACTCAATGCTTCCCCTGAAAATATCCATGTTATTCCTGTTGGAGCTGAAGAACCATTATTCTCTGAACAACCATATGAAGCCTCCCAGCCAACAGAGGTTCTCTTCTTTGGAAGTTTTATCCATTTGCAGGGACCTGAAGTTATAATCAAAGCTGCCAAGCTGGTTCCTGAACTGAAATGGACCATGCTGGGGAACGGTCCACTTCTTGAAAGCTGCCGAAACCTGGCTGAAGGTATGGACAATATCAGGTTTGAGGACTGGCTCCCCTACCCGGACCTTCCTGGACGAATCGGCAAGGCCGATATCCTGCTTGGCATCTTCGGTCAATCGCCAAAGGCTGGCAGGGTTATCCCGAATAAAGTCTATCAGTCCCTGGCGTGCGGTCGGCCGCTCATTACTCGCCAGTCAGGTGCCTATCCAGCCAGTATCACCGATAATTCCGACAATGGCATCACCTTCATTCCCCCTGGAGACGCCCCGGCGCTGGCAGCTGCCGTAAGGGCCATGGTGGGATCTGAAGTCCCACTTTCACTGAGGTGTCATCAGGCCAGACAGATCTATGAACGCTGCTTCTCTGAAGAAATGGTAAAAAAAGCGCTTCATGCCGCTCTTGAATCACTGCAACTGTAACCAGCCTGAACATACCTGAAACACTCATGGACTGATCATCGGTTTTGTAACGGCAAAAAGCTCGTTATCTACTGCACTGATTGTTTTCGGTGTCATACTTTCAGGAGGGTTTTTCATTGCCGGAACAATTTTGCTTCGGGTACACAAGGTAGGAAAAAGGTCGGCTACCGGTGATCCATCTTCTTGAAGTAACGCCTGAAAATCCAATAGGGAATATAATCAGGCTTAACGTCTGAACAGAGACTCAACGAATAATTAAAACAGACCTGGTCACGTTTTGACCAGGTCTGGAGTTGTTCGAACCACGTTTCCATCAATCTTCGAACGGCCGGATCTCCAGCGCTTCGAATCATCATTCGGGCATTGATATGAGGAAACTGATCACGATACCCACTCTCCAGATAATGATTGTATTGGCGTGCTAACAGTGTCGTATCGTCCTTTTCTTGGTCAATACATTGTTTTACTTCTGATTCCAGGGAGAACAGGAAGGGATGAAGCAGGATAGAGAAAGTGCTTCCTGGAATAAGGGCATGGGCGAGATAGACGTCAAGATCACCGCGAATGAGGATATTGGCATCGCTATAGACACTCAGGTCGTAGCCGGTGTCGACCAAATGATTATTAATTTTGTAATAACGTGATAGACGAATAGGATCGAATCCCCGTTCATTGTCAAGAAGCCGTACGTCCCAGCTGCTGCTTTTCAGATCCGGATTATCCGTATAACAGACATAATCCCAGTTATCGAGCTTTTGAGGAATCTCATTGAGCTTGTCATAATCTCCAACGAGGATTGTATAAAAAAGTTTTTTCCTTGATGTATATCGGTTTTTTGAAGCGATGGACACGACCATCGGGCGTAAAATAAAATACTTCAGGTTATAGATAGCCAGAAGTCTGAATAAGCCGAGACCGCCACCATTATTGCGGTCATTTATCTTTTTTAGATGCTGATAGTATTTCATTTCACACGGCAACAATAAATCTGGTTAGCGACTTTTTATCAGGGATCAACCTTACCATTATTATTTGTTCTCTCAACAAACAATTGATAAGGAAGCCGTTGAACAAGCCTGCCACAATGTAGTATTTTCCGTTTTTTTTCGAACAGATAGAGGTAATATGGTATATTTTTTTTGACATTTCTATCGATGCGGGTTACCCCTATTTAAGCTTTTAATTAATTTCACCATAACCTCAAATGACATGTTACCGAAATGAAGAATTTAAAGAGAATCACAATGAGACGAGCAAACCTTGTCCCGCTTATCTGGATTTTTCTTCTTACAATTGTAACCGTTTCGCATGCTGACAGTACGGAGGATAAAAGCTGGACGGCAAGAGATGCGGTTATCTTTGCATTACAAAACAGTCCGGACAGTAGAATAGCAGCCCAGCGTATCAGTGCAGCGATCGCTCAGCGTGACATGGCCGAGTCATCATTCCGGCCTCTACTGAACCTCTCTGCCGGTTATGATCAAACCAACAACCCTTTGTATTCATTCGGCAATATACTTAACCAGGGAAGTTTTAATGAAACCATCGATTTTAACAATCCAGGAAGAACCGATAATCTCAACATGAAGGCGGAGTTGCTTTACCGTTTTTATAATGGGGGACGTGATGAAGCGGGAATTAACGCTGCAACCTCTAACCAGCTGTCAACTGAGATGGATCGCAAGACCACCTATCAGCAGCTTGGCTATGAGGTTATCAGAGCCTTTCAGCAGATTTCCCAGGCTCAGGATCAGGTTGCTGCCAGAGAGGCTGAACTGAAAGCCATAAAAGCCTCACTCGCTGTCGCTGTTGCACGATATGAGGCTGGTGATTTATTAAAAGCCGATATGCTCAATTTCGAGGTACAGAAATCACGGGCGAGCGAAAATCTGATTATCAGTCAGCACCAGCTTGAGTTATCAAAAAAGATTTTTCTCAACCTGCTTGGCCTTGAACACGGCTCTACACTGATCGACACCGAAACAGATTACATACAAACGGTACCTGCTCAGGACAGCTATGAACAGCGACCTGAGATCAACAGTCTCGAGGCCCAGCTTTCCCGGGCTGAAGCGGAACTTCAGCGCAGTCAGGGGCTGCGATATCCCACCTTGGACGGGTTCGCAAGCTATCAATACGATTACGGATTTATAAATGATGGTTCCGGAGACTCCTGGGCTGCCGGCCTTAAATTAAATTATAATTTATATGACGGTGAGAACGCTCAGGCTGAAACAGCCGCAAAAAAAGCCGCCTACCAGGGTGTCAAAGAGCAGCTGACGAAACTGAGACTGGCAATAAATCTGGAAATTCAGCAAGCAGAGCTCAATTACAACCAGGCCCTCCAAAGACAATCTGTAACCGAACAGATGGTAGAAGTTGCCGGGGAGAGTGCCCAGTTGAGCAGAGAGCGCTTTAAGCAGGGCCTCATTTTATCATCAGACCTCATAGATGTTGAACTGCGTCTGACCGATGCTCTTGTCCGTCAATCTGCTGCCAGGGCGCATTATGAAATTGCAATTGCCAACCTCAGGCGCGCAGCAGGCCTTCAGCAATTTTCCATTACCTCAGAAGATCTTCTGGAGGATCAACCATGATGCCCATCTATCCTCGTATAATACAAATTACATGTGCAGCTCTTGTCCTAGCCGCCGTTACTGCCTGCAACGCTGACCACTCAGATTCACCAGCAGTTGTTGAGAATCTACCGACTATTCCGGTCAAGGCCATTACCGCAGAAGAAAGCTCGCCGGCACGGCAGGTTGAAATCATGGGGACTGTCCAGGCCGCCGAGAGTGCATCAATTGCAGCCAAAATAAGCGGTAACATAACCCAAATTCTTGTCAGTCCAGGATCACGCGTCAAAAAGGGAGCGTTACTCGCCTCAATCAGTGCCGGGGAAATTTCTGCAAAACTGCTGCAGGTGCAGGCCCAACTTGAACAGGCAACAAGAAACCTCACTAGAGAACAAAGCCTTCTTAAAAAAAATGCCGCAACCGTTGAAATGGTAAAAACACTTGAGGAAACAAAAAAGATTGCTGAAGCAGCCTATAACGAGGCACGTACGATGTTGAGTTACGCCACCATCAAGGCTCCTTTTGACGGGATGATTACAAAAAAACACGCCAATGTCGGGGACCTTGCGACCCCCGGCAGTCCCCTCCTCCAGCTGGAAAGTGAGACTCAACTGCAAGTAATTACCCATATTCCGGAATCGCTTGTTTTAAAAATATCGATTGGCGACAGGCTGCCGATTTATATCCCTGCCGCGGAGCTAGAGATCATCGGAATCGTGCAGGAAGTTGCGCCAACAGCCGATACACGTTCAAGGACTGCCCAGGTAAAGCTGACAATTCCATCTCTATCTAAAATCAGGTCCGGGCAATTTGCCCGCGTAAGCCTCCCCGGGACAAGAGGAAGTGCTCTCCTCCTCCCTGAAACCGCACTGCAGCCATTCGGTCAAATGGAACGAGTCTTCATTGTCGTAGACCAGATCGCTCAACTCAGGCTGGTGAAGACCGGACTCAGGCATGGCAGCAAGATAGAAATTCTATCAGGGATCGAGCCTGGTGAGCAAATTGTTGTGTCTGCAGATACAAAATTGCAAGACGGTCAACCTGTCACCCTGCAATAGGCCCCAACGAGCGTTTTAATCATCATCGGTTTGTTATGGATACGAAAGATAATAAAAAAAGTGGCTTTGCAGGGAGACTGGCTGGCGCCTTTATTAACTCCAAATTGACACCGCTGGGCATCATCGCCTCACTTCTTCTTGGTGTTATGGCCATCATCATGCTTCCCCGTGAAGAAGAACCGCAGATCAAAGTTCCAATGATCGATGTCATGGTCGCCATGGAGGGGGCCACGCCAAAAGAAATAGAAGAGCAGGTAACCATACCAATGGAAAAACTGCTCTACGAACTCCCTGATGTCGAATATATCTACTCAACCTCCATGACCGGTCAAAGTCTGCTGGTTGTCAGGTTTTATGTTGGCGCAGACCTGGAGACAGCCATTGTCAGGTTAAACCAGAAACTGGCAACCAATTACGATCGAATTCCGCACAATGTATCCCGTCCGCTTATTAAACCACATACTATCGACGATGTGCCGATTCTTACGCTGACATTTCATAGCAGTCATTATGATCACTATACCCTCCGAAGACTCGCGGCACAGGTTGATGATTCAGTAAATAATATACCTGCTGTTGCTGAAACAAAATTAATTGGGGGGACCAAACGACAGGTCAGAATCCGTATTGACCCGCTGCTGCTTACAGCAAGGAATCTCTCGATCAATGAGCTTATACCGGTTTTGCAGCAGGCCAATCTTCAAAGTTTCTCTGGTAACCTGGTCAGCAGCAATAAAGAATATCAGCTGCAGACCGGCACATTTCTGACAAACACTGACGAGATTGGCAGGATTGTTGTCGGTGTCCATGGAGGAAAACCGGTTTATCTGGAAGAAGTTGCCGATATTATTGATGGAGAGGAAGAAGTTTCAAATTATGTACTTTACGGTGATAGAGGTTCTCATGATCTCGACGCAGCAGTCAGCTTATCCATTGCCAAAAGACCGGGGGCAAATGCCGTATCTGTTGTTCACTCAGTTCTGGAAAAGGTGGACAGCCTGAAGGGAACCCTTATCCCATCAGATATCGAGGTCAGTGTCACCCGCAATTACGGGGAGACTGCGGCGGAGAAATCAAATGAGCTTCTGCTGCATATGGCCATTGCCGTGTTCGGGGTGGCCATTCTGATCCTTGTATTCCTTGGATGGCGCGAGTCACTCGTGGTTATGCTGGCCATTCCTTCTACCCTGGCGCTGACGCTTCTGGTTTTCTATCTCTATGGTTATACACTCAACAGAATTACGCTGTTTGCATTAATATTTTCCATCGGAATCCTGGTGGACGACGCAATTGTCGTCGTTGAAAACATTGTACGTCATATGAGAATGCCACAGAACAGTGATCGTTCACTTGTGAAGATCGCTGTTGAAGCTGTCGGAGAAGTCGGTAATCCTACAATTCTAGCCACCTGGGCTGTCATTGCCGCAATTTTACCGATGGCCTTCGTCGGTGGTCTGATGGGCCCGTATATGAGACCTATTCCAATCGGCGCATCAGCTGCAATGCTATTCTCTCTAATTATCGCCTTTACGGTCACACCATGGGCGGCAACCCATATCCTTAGAAAAAAAGTCCGCCATAAAAACGGCAAAGGGCATGATGACGTGCCAGATGACTTTTTCACCCGCCTCTATCACCGAATCATGGATCCCCTGCTGGCTAATGCCGGCTGGCGATTACTGTTTTTTATTGTAATCACTGCCCTGCTGTTCGGCTCAGTATCAATGGTGGGCTTTAAACTGGTTAAGGTAAAGATGCTGCCGTTTGACAACAAGAGTGAATTTCAGGTTATCATCGATACGCCCGAGGGAACACCTCTTGAACAAACCTCCCGGGTCGCTCTGGAAATGGCCGCGGTCATCAAGACAGACCCGGCTGTCGTAAACTACCAGGTATATGTGGGCACCGCCTCACCTTACAATTTCAACGGCCTGGTCAGGCATTATTTTCTTCGAAACGGACCAACGGTTGCAGACATTCAGGTAAACCTGCTTCCCAAGCATTCCCGTGATCTAAAAAGCCATGATATTGCCAAGAGATTACGCCCTCAGCTTTCCAAAATCGCCCAGCGTCATGGAGCAACCCTTGCCGTTGCAGAGGTTCCCCCAGGCCCGCCGGTACTGCAGACACTTGTTGCCGAAATCTATGGAGAGACCGACAGAGAGCGGGTTGCACTTGCCCAGCAGGTGAAAAACATATTTGCATCAACCGAGGGCGTCGTCGATATAGACTGGTACAGAGAAACGGCAAGAAATAAAACGATAATTACCGTAGATAAGGAAAAATCTGCCCTCAGCGGTATAACAGAGGGCCAGGTTACCCGTGCAATCCGCATGGCAGTAAGCGGTATATCAATCGATCTGTTTCACCAGCCCCGGGATAAAGAACCAATTGAGATTGTCATGGAACTCCCTCGATGGCAGCGTGCGCGAGTAGATGAGCTGTTAAATATCTCACTGCGCTCAGAAGCTGATCCAGGCGCGCCGCTCATTCCACTTCGAGAACTGGTCAATGTATCTTCTGCTGCCGTTGAACAACCGATATATCGTAAGAACCTGAAACCGGTTCTTTACGTCACCGCCGATATTGCAGGTGCTGTCGAAAGCCCCGTCTACGCAATATTTGACATGAATCGTAAAATCGGGGAGCTCGATCCGCAAAACTTTGGTGGCAGTGGAAATTCCATCACAATTTACAATCTGTTTCAACCTTTTAACGAGAATGAACCCGCCATAAAATGGGATGGAGAATGGCACATTACGCTTGAGGTTTTCCGTGATCTCGGGCTGGCATTCTGTGTTGTTCTTGTGCTTATCTACATGCTGATGGTCGGCTGGTTTAAAAATTATATCACGCCCCTTGTGGTCATGGCCGCCATCCCCTTTTCACTGATTGGAATCCTCCCTGCCCATTGGGCATTCGGGGCTTTCTTTACAGCAACTTCAATGATCGGTTTCATGGCGGGCGCAGGCATCGTCGTCAGAAATTCGATTATCCTTGTAGATTTTATCGAGCTGAGAATCAAGGAAGGACTCCCCCTGGCAGATGCGGTGGTGGAAGCTGGTGCTGTTCGATTTCGTCCGATGCTGCTGACGGCGCTGGCTGTTGTTGTTGGAGCTTCAGTAATCCTGGCCGATCCTATTTTCCAGGGTCTGGCCATTTCTTTGATGTTTGGAGAGATAGCGTCTCTGCTGGTAAGCAGAATGGCAGTTCCAGTGATGTATTTTATGGTGAAAAAACATATGCATTAGAGACATGCATCAAGATGGAACGGGTGTAATAAGGCCTGCACTTCAATAATTGAGGTGCAGGCCTTATTGTTCGGGCCAACGACAGACTACTGCAGATCTTCAGGTCTTACTATCTGCAGTGTCGGGCTGATGGGGCTATTTGCTTTATCATTAACAGTAGCAGGGAGATCGAAGGCATCAAGTCCTGGCGATGATGGAACCTGCATACCATTATTTTGCTGAACTGCTTTCTGGCGCTCTTCCATTTCGATTGATGGCAGCAGCAGAGGGTCAAGATCATTCATTTCCTTCTCAACGCGATTAATATTACCGATAACTTTCATGGCAATATCAACATCCGGATATTTCACCAGAATATCTTTGAGATTTTTTCGCGACTCGATGAGCAGGCGTTTTTTCCCTTCAATATCTGTGGTCTTGGTAAAACGAATAAACAATTCAGCAGCTTTTCTCCTGTCAGCTTTTGCCGCCTGCATCGATAACTCCTCTATCTTTACTTGAGCTTTTCCCAGGTATCCGGTATCGAGCATTTCAGTAAATATTACGATGGCACCATCGTAATCGTCCTGATCCGCCAAGAGCATGCCTTCGTTCCAACGGCGTTGGAGATCCTGCATTCTCTCAATTTTGAGGGTCTCCCGCTCAACTGCCTCAGCCAGGACCAGCTCGTCAATTTTGGTTTTCACCACCTGAATCTTATCAGCCCCAATTATTTCCTCAGGAATATTCTGGAGCAGATCCATGGCGTCCTGAAACTTTTTCTCATCTGTATACTGCATGGCCTGACTGAAGAATGAATTAAACCATTCATCGGCACGTCTGAGTGCATCTTCTTTTATGACATCAACGTTTGAGGATACCGGTGAATAAGGATAATTTTGCAGGTATTCATCTGCCTGCCAGATTACCTTATATCCGTCCTTATCAGGCTGGAAACTGAGGTAGTCCCGCATTAACCTTGAAAACTCATTAAGTTCAGGACTGCCCTTGGTACTGCGTTCCAGTATTGACAGCTGGAGCTTTGACCACTCCTCAATCCTGCCAATATTTGAGTAATCGGTAGAAATCTGATCATACTGCCCTTCTGCCGCAAAATAATCACCTGATGCCGTATAGAGATCGGCCAGTGTTTTTCGCAGCGACAATACATCAGTCGGCTGCTCTTTTGAAACAGACATTTCGTCTACAATCTGCTGGTAAATTTCAGCTGCCTTTCCCTGCTGGTCCAAGTAGATCAAGGCGTTGCCATAAAGAATTTTTGTTTTCAGATCAACCCGCTCGACCTGGTATTGGGGAATCTTCAGCCAGACCTGAACTACTTCATCATATTCTTTACTGGATGAGTATCGTTCAATCAGTGTCTCTACCTGATTAAGGTCTGCCCCCTCCTCGCGATGTTGCCAGCCAGCGGCCTTATCTTCAGTTGCTGACAGCATTCTTCCGCAGATACTATCGAGAAAGGCTATATCCATCTTCTGGAGTTCAAGTACATCCTCGGTGCGAAGAAGTTCCGCTTCAGAAATTACATTTCTCTGCAACAGGTCATCATAAAGTCTGTCATACCCATTCAAGACCTTCTGAAGATCACGAAAACAGCGGACCATTGATTCACTTTGTTCATCATTCAGTCTCATGACCACAGATTGTTGATCAAGTTCTTTCCAGCGCTCAAGTTTCCGGCCATACTCAAAAATTCGATCGTTAACATAATCGATTGATGGCAGAACCACCGCTGATACCAGAGCTGGCTGTCCGGATACCGTTTCAAGTATCGGCGGCTGAATAGGCTGTGGTGTTATTTTAATATCAGGATAGCCGCTATCCTCTGCTGACGGCTCTATCCTCGCTTCTGATATCTGGGTTTGATCTGGGTAGCTGTCGTTTTGTTGAACCGGTGGCGGTTGGATCCGCCTCTGGGTGCAACCTGCCGCCGCAATCAAGAAAACCACAAAAAGGGTTAGGATTTTCACTTTGTTCATTTGATTATTCACTCATTATTATGTCAGAGACCGGTCTGAAAATCAGACAACTTCCTTGAATACTTATGTTTGAAGAGATTGTAATAACCTATCGGAGAAAAAGCAAAAAGAGTTTACCGAATTGATTGCTGTTTGATGATTTTCAGATGATTCTTAAAGATCTTCTGCAATGATACCGACTGTGCTGTTATGAGATGGTTTATCAAGCAACCAGAAAGGAGCATAATCCTGACCGGCTTTGAAGCCGCTATCCTGTTCTATAGTACCAAACGTCATGATAGAAGGTTGATAGCGGCTAACCTCGTCTATCTTTCTGGGTGGATTAACGATGACGCCGCCTGCATCTGCTGATACGCTAAGATTAAATTGACCAATCTGGTCTCTTTTAAGGCTCAACCCGTAAAAAGAAAGGTCAACCGGATCGAGACTGGCTCCATAACCGTTTTCCCTTATCAGACTGTTGACAATATCTACCCAGGCCGGCAGAGCACCGGAAGCACCGGTAATTCTGGTTGTACCCTTTCGCATGGCCTTATTGTCATCATAGCCGACGTAAACTCCGACCGAGTATCCTCCCGCAATGAGAAACGAATGCCCATCACTGTTCAGTGCGGGCAGATATCCGAAAAAAGAGGCATTGGTGTAGCGGTTAGCGGTTCCCGTTTTACCAAGTAACGGAACGGACAGGGAGAGCTCCTCAGAGTCATTTGTCAAGGCATCATCGCTGGTTAGCTTCACGTGTTTGTCAGCATATTTCCCGGTCCCGAATTTTATTGTGTTCTCTAGAACATGCCCGAGGACGAGAGCAGTTTTGGGTGAAACGACCTTTCTTTCTTCAGGCTCAGGCCGATACAGCACGACTCCATCCTCAGATTCAATGCGGTCAAGAACAGCAAGACTGTTATTGAGCTGGCCACTTTCTTCCTCGAAGACTGTAGCAACGCCCGTCACCAAAGCTTCATATATCCTGGTTGTCTCGAGAAGTGTCACCACGTTTGAACCGAGCGGAAAAGACAGAACCGGTTCCATTTTACTTTCAACACCCAGTGCTTTGCCAAAAGCCAGCAGATAATGAAGACCGACAAGTGTTCGATAATCATGGACATGCTCAAGCACTTCCATGCTGTATGGAAGGAGCTTCTGCATGTTCTTAAATTCCTGACCAACAAGTTCCTTGACGAAATCATGGGTAGCAACAGAAATTACCCCCCCGAGCCTGATGGTCTCAACAAACGCCCGCCGTGATCCTTCATCAAGGCGGTAAAGATATTGCTGCACCTCATTTTTCCCAAGCGGCTGAGAATCAGCATCCACAAGAGACTGATAATCAAAGATATAACTGTTCTTTAAACGATTATAAAACAGTGTTGGTTTTTTCGAGCCATCGTTTTTGGTATCAGGGTTAATCCAGGTTGAAAGATCGAGCACTTGTTCTAAATATGTTTCCAGCTCTCGTCTCATTCTGGAAAGAGACAGGAAATTCCTGGACAGTATATTTCTGCGCAGAAACAGTTCTTTTTTCTCAGACTCAGACAGTTTCTTACCACTGTTAAGCTCGACGGATATCTGCTTCCTAAAATCCCTGAACCCGAGCCCATAATGAAGAATTTTAAGCGGTTCATAGTCTGCATCCAGTCCCTCAAAGACCAGATCAGGATTGATATGCTCAAGAGTCTTGTGATATGCAGCCTTGCGCAATAAATCCTGATTAAGAATAATACCGAATCGATCACGCAGCCGTGCCTTAAACATACGGTACGGCTCCGTTTCTCCGTCTACTACTCGTGGAGCCAGATCAACCCGGGAGGCTACCTCTTCAAGGCGGAGCCTGCCCAGGTGATCACAGAGATGAGTTGTCAGCCAGACGGCGGCAAGGTTTTCTGAACGAACCCCGGCCCAGCTCATGGACACAAGCTCGTTGTCGCTATGATGATCTGGTCGAGGGAAGTATGGCTGATTCTGGTAGACAAAAACGTCTCGTTTGTTTTGCAACAGATCAGCACTGTTCCATCCAAGCTGAAGGGCTGCCCCAAAGACAAATGGCTTAAATGATGAGCCCATTGTCCGTTTTCCATATACCGCCCGATTAAAAAACCTGTTTTCAATACCACCGGCAACTGCTGCAATTCGACCATGCTGCATGACAATCGCGCCACCGTTTACCAATGGAAATTTTTCCAGGTCCAGGGCAGCTCTGCCATCTTCATCAATGTCTCTGATACTTGCCCATATTCTATCGCCTTCATTGAGTTCGGTTATTAATGAGCCGTAATCAGCTTTGGAAGGCTCACTCCAGCGCTGGTTCTGCCATTTTACCCGGGCATCAACAAGCCTTTCAAGCCCTTGGCGATCAATGAATCCTCTCCCGACTTTACTGCCGAAATCCACCTCAATTTCAACTATCTCACCATCAGCCTTGACAGAGGCCACAGTACCGAAAAGAAAGGCATGTTGCTCAAGATTAAGGTCTCCCTGGTAATCAGTATTTCCCAGTTCAGCCTGTACGTCCGTGCGCTCATACCCCCGCAGTCGAACATCCAGATAGGATAACTGTTTTCGCAACGCATAGAGCGTGTCCTGCTGAAGGGTTTTCTGAACGGTGGTAATTACCTTGATGCCTGAAGTGGCAATATTATCTATCCCATGCGCGGCCAGGGCATCGACAACCTGATCGGAAGCAACCGCATCGGTTACAAGTTCCATGACATAATCAAGTGCATAACCGACCGAACCCTTGTTGAAGGGAATTTCCGTTCGAGATAATTCGTTATAGCCAGCTTCGTCAATCATCCCCAGACCGCGCATGTTTCTAAGCACATATCCAACACGCGCCTTGCCACGATCCACTGCCTGTCTGGCAGCTTCGCTGGTTCTCTTTATAAACGGATTGTAATAATTGGGACGTTTAACACTACCGGCAATATAAGCTGATTCGATGGTGGTAAGATCTTCGGGATTCTTGTCAAAATAGTAACGGGCTGCAACACCAAGTCCAAGCCCATTTCCACTCACGTAAAACTGGTTCACATAAAACTCGAGTATCTGTTCCTTACTGTAATGATATTCAAGCCTGAGCGCATAAATCAGCTCTTTCATTTTTGCCTGAAATGAACGATCCTCGCGCTTGAAAAGATTCTTGGCCGTTTGCTGAGTCAGGGTGCTGCCGCCCTGTACAATCCGTCTTGCCTGAATATTTTTTATTGCCGCCCTGGAAATACCGACAACATCGAAGCCGAAATGAGAAAAAAAACGGTTGTCTTCCGAAGCAATTAACGCATCAACAAAAGATTTTGGAATGTCCTTGTATTCAATATACTGACGATGTGCATCTGCAAAAAAAACACCGAGCGGTGAGGTTCCGTCATTATAGAAAACAGGACTTTCCTTGCCGAGGATGCGGCGAATATTCTCCTCTGAAATCTCTTCACCCGGCTCTACTACGACAACCCAGTAGAGGCCCCCAGCTGCACTGAGGCAGACGAGCAGGAGCGACACAACCAATATGTAAAAAAGTTTTTTGATCATATATCCGATAAAAATCCGTCAGAATGGACAGGTTTTCTCATAAAGATAGCCCATCAAGAAGGTTTCCAACTCAATTTTCTTGATTTACTTGCCCCATCAGGGTTAAATAGGTTAGTTTAACCTCTCACCGAAGGTAGTGAGAATGTACATTGTTACTTAAGATATCTCAACCTGCTTTTAACGTTCTGCCGTGCTACCTTAATGAGAACTGTTGAAGCTTATATTCTGTTAATAACATATGGTGCCTGAACAAATTCGTCTACCGATCTTCTGCAGCTTGTTTTTACTGTTAGTACTTGCAGGCTGTTCTTCAACTAATCCTCAGTCAAACTGGTTACATGAACAGGCTCAGGATTCAATTTCCGATTCAACAGCTGAAATTCAGGACCCTGATTTAACAGAAATTGAATCTGAATCTGAGGTTTGTCTGGACCAGGAACTCGAAGCCCTGCGCCTGACCGGTGCATGGGATGACCCACGATCTTACACCAGCCAGCAGACGCCTGCGGGAGATCTTGGTGAACCTGAGATCTCATTTGATTTTCCGATTACCGTCAATCGTCAGGTCGAAGTCTATATTAATCTGTTCCAGGGAAAACAGCGCAAGTATTTTGGTCGCTGGCTTGCCCGTTCCGGCTATTATCTGCCGATGATGCAGAGAGAACTCGAAGAGGCCGGGCTTCCACTCGATCTTGTTTATTTGTCAATGATCGAAAGTGGTTTCAATCAGCGTGCCTACTCCCGTTCCCGTGCTGTTGGTCTCTGGCAGTTCATGAAGGGCACCGGACGCCAGTATGGTCTGGCCGTCGACAATTATGTTGATGAACGAAGGGATGCCATTAAATCCACCAAGGCAGCAGTAACCTATCTAAAGGATCTCTATAATGAATTTGGTGACTGGTATCTCGCCGTGGCTGCCTACAATGGAGGTCCTGGAACATTACGTAAAGCTGTACGGCGAGCCAAGAGCACGGATTTCTGGGTAATTGCCCAGAAAAAGAGCCTGCGACTGGAAACCAAACGCTATGTACCAAAGCTTATTGCCGCAATCCTGATCGCCAAAGAACCGGAAAAATATGGGTTCACGGATATCGTCTATGAAAAACCGCTCGTTTTTGACGAACTGCTTGTCGGCCCCGGTCTCAGTATTGAGGCCGCAGCACTTTTAACAGGTGCATCGACTAAAACGCTCAAGAATCTCAATCTGGAACTCAAATCCGGGAAAACACCGCTTAATCAGGAACAATATGTCCTGAAAATTCCATCTGGGACCAGGCAGCTCGCCGAAAGCAACATGCCACGGCTTCACAGCGTTGTCAGTACAGATTACAAAACTCATATCATCAGGAAGAATGAAACGCTGGCCCAGATATGTAAACGTTATAAAATCAACACCACAACCCTTCTTAAAATTAATAATCTTAAAAGCAATAAACTTGTGGCCGGTAGCAGGTTGAGAATCCCATTTCGTACCATCCATTACCGGATTCTGCCGAAAGGAATGGCTGCATCGATTGCTGCGCGAGATGAGCTGATTTTGCATACAATTAAAAAGGGTGAGTCAATTTCCAAGATTTCCAAGCAATATCAGGTTCCCCCGGAACTTATCGTGGTCTGGAACGGGCTCTCCAGTGTACATAAAATAAGAGCCGGCCAACAGCTTGCGCTTTATCTGAGTGATGGCTCGTCATCAACTCCTGACAAGACTGTTGAACCACAACAATTTAGTGGTGGCGACAATGTCATCGTTCTCTCCAGTAAATATAAAATCGCAGCATCCTCCCCTGTAGATCAGTCAGAATATCGCTGGTATCAGGTAAAAAACGGAGATTCACTCTGGACTATATCGCGCCGATTCAAAACATCTCCTGGTGCCATAAAAAAGTGGAATAATTTAAAGTCCAACCTCATCCATCCTGGTAATCGCCTGAAACTAAAAGACGTATAGCGAGCGTGTTATCAGCCGTAACACTGACCAGATAATTCCAGCGACCTTTCTTTTTGGGCCTGCCTGTTTGTGAGATTCTATATAAATGAACCAGAAAGTCTTTCCTCAAGATCACTACCCTGATGATGTTCACATCATTCAGGATCAGTCCAGAACAATTTTACTTATTGGCACCGCTCATGTCTCGCAGCATTCAGTGGAGCTGGTCACAAAAGTTATTTCGCAGGAACGACCTGATTCTGTCTGTATCGAGCTTGACGAAAAACGCTATCAGGCTCTGACACAAGAAAAAAGATGGCAGAAACTCGACCTCAAGTCGGTTATCAAAAACAAACAGCTTTCAACCCTGATGGTTTCCTTGATGATGGCCTCCTATCAGAAGAAACTTGGAGAAAATCTCGGGGTTTCACCCGGTGCTGAACTGCTGGCTGCTGCTCAAGTGGCAAAACAGTTCGACATACCTGTCTCGCTTTGCGACCGGGACATTCGAGTTACGCTCAGACGAGCATGGAAATCAACATCCTTCTTTAAAAAAGGGTATCTGCTCACCTCATTAATTGCCGGACTTTTTGACTCCGAGGAGATCGATGAAAAAAAGCTGGAGGAACTCAAGCAGCAGGATGTCCTGACTGAGCTCATGGCTGAAATGGGTGAGTCATTGCCGGATATGAAGAGGGTACTCATCGATGAACGTGATATTTATCTTTCTGAAAAGATTAAATCGACCCCTGGCAACAATCTCGTCGCCGTGGTTGGTGCTGGCCATGTGAATGGGATTTTAGCATGTTATCATGAGAACAAATTGCACCTCATGGCAGACATCACCACCATCCCTCCTGTCTCAAAGGGCTGGAAAACTGCAGGATGGCTCATCCCGCTCATAATCATGACAGCGATCGGCATTATCGCTTACCAGAAAGGAGCTGCCGTTGCAGGAGAAAACATACAATACTGGGTTCTCGCAAATGGCATACCAGCTGCTATCGGGGCTGTAATAGCACTGGCTCACCCGGCAACGATTGTGGGTGCATTTGCTGCAGCACCAATCACCAGCCTCACACCAGTTATCGGCGCCGGATATGTTACCGCCTTTATCCAGGTAATGACCTGCCCCCCGGTCGTTCGAGAGTTTGAAACTGTCGGTGATGATATTTCATCTTTTTCAGGCTGGTGGCGTAACAAGCTGCTGAGAGTTTTTCTGGTCTTCTTCTTAACCGGTCTTGGATCGGCGATTGGGACATACATCGGCGGTTATGAGATCATTAAAACGCTCATGAATTGAGTCTTACATAAAGTTACCCAATCCTTACACTTTGAGAGTACCATGACAGAAAAAAAGACAAATCCACAGCCATTGACCAACGCTCAAAAAAAATATCTCAGGGGGCTTGGACATCACCTGACACCCCTTGTTATCATAGGGAAAGAGGGACTTGCTGACAGTGTAATCGACGCCGTTGAGACCGCCCTTGTAGCCCGTGAGCTTATCAAGGTGAAAATCATTAACACAAGCTCGGTAAGCAAGCATGAAGCAGCTGAAATTGTACCGGAAAGAACCGCTAGCTCACTGGTTCAACTCATCGGTAAAACACTTCTTATATATAAAAAGAATCCAAAAAGAAAAAAGGAAGAACAGATCAAACTTCCATGATAGCGTGGGGACAGCGGTCACCGTCTGCTGTCCCCGTCAGAGTTACATCAAGACTTTTCTTCAGTCGGGTATTTATTGCGGAACCATTCCTGCCATCCGCCTTTTAATGCATAAACCTTTGTAAAACCTTGTGAAAGGAGTTTCCGTGCCACACTGGCACTGGTGTATTCGCTCGGTCAGGCGCAATAGAGGACAATGGTCTTGTCCTTAGCATAATTTTCAGCCCAGGACTTGACATCTCCTGGCTCGGCGCGTATTGCACCTTTGATTTTAAACTCACTTGAACTCCAGTCCCTGCCTGCCCGAACATCAAGGATAACAGTGTTTTCAGAGTCAAGTCTCGACTTGAGCTCATCGATATCCATAGTATCTACGTTAACAGCAAAACTCGATGTTGCACTTCCGATCAGAAAAATGAAAAGTGCAGTGATCAATATCCTCATCCTCATACCTCCGTTTTTTTTATTGTGGGTACGTCATCTGATCGCCGATAACCGCTGATAACATTTAAAAACGTTATCAGTAAAACTGAGCCGGCTATCATCGATGCAGCGAATAATGCAGCAGCAACTACTTTCTCCTGATTAAAGAAAATTGTCAGGCTGCACAGTAAAATAATTGTACTTGAGACTAATCCAATTCCGGCCTGGTATTGTTTTTTCATGCTCATTTTAAAAGAGCCATAAAAAATACTCAGAGCCGTATAAACCAGCCAGAGCAGCAGTGATGTACGAATATACATCTCCAAAATAATGGTACCGGCGACACCTACTGCCATCATGCCGCCAATGGCTATTGCCATCACTACTATAATTCCTTTTTCAAGATAATCTTCCCATTGGCCGGCAAGCAGCTTTCTGACCGATAAAGCGCCAACACTCATTAATCCAAAGACAGCACCAAAACTGCCAGATATGACGACCATGCCCATAATCAATCTACCAGGCTCCCCTGCTATCTTCCATGCTGCTGTCATATAGGGAATTGTTGAGAACACCAATCGCTGCGGTTCAACGTATCGTGCCGATACAAAAAGCCAGCAGGCTAACAGAAAAACAGACATGAAAAAGGAAATCCTGAAAGGTAACGGCTGCTGTCTCAGGATGACACTGACTCGATCAATTCCGACAAATATCAACAGCAACGGCAACCAACTCATAACTGAAGTTTTTTCATTAATAAAATGTAACGGAACAGTCGGCTCTGAAATCAGTCCATAAACGGTAAGAGCTGTTAAGCCTGCAAAACAGCAGCAAACCGATATAACGAGGATTGTATTTTTGATTGCCACAGATAAAAACTGCATCATCAAAGCAGCTATCAGCAGAAGAAACGCAAACCCGAAGTTCGGAAAACGATAATAAAAAACCTCGTTAAATGTAAATCCGGAAGTTACCAGAATTCCCGTGGAAGCAAATAGTGCTGTGCCAATCATACCTGCCATCCCAATAAGACCGATAAGATCGGTTTTTTGTTTAGGCAACCGCTGCCTGTTTTCATCTCCCCAGCTTTCGTCCTCAATAAATGAACTGCCGACAAGCGTAATCGCTGCAAAACAGAGCAGAACCACCACCCCGATCCCTGCGCCGCCTCCCCCGCCGTTTCCTATCAGAACGAGGGCCTCAGGAGAGAACAGCCAGAAACTGGTGATACTGAGAACAATGAGCAGTGGTGGTTGCATTGCGACTCCAATCTGTTTCTTATATTGAACTCATTAACCGCCGTTTTATTCCATCAAAAAGACACCCATTGTTTATCTTTTTATAACAGGTAGATGTTATTCTTTTAAAATCATATCTTCATGATAGTCAATCCTCTACACTAATAGTCAGTTATAGTTGCCGCGCAAGTGGGTAAGAAAGGAGGGAACTCAAAAACTGAAAGATTCTTAAAACGGCAGGTTCATTGCATTCTCATGCAGGAGGGGCTCCCGGCAGCTTTCATAATCATGGCAGATTTCGTCATTTATTAATCTTGCGGTTCACGAACGATCTGCTACATTTCTTTTAAAAAGATAATGACTTTGAAATCTGGAGAAATAATTATGAGCTTTTCCATTACCCCCCTTCTCACCGGTGTCCGTAATCCTGACCAGGGTATCATGACATACCAGCAGGGATACGGAACCAGGATCTGGCTGCCTATATGGGCGTTCCTGCTCCAGGGAGAAGGAAAAAATATCATCGTTGATACAGGGCTGGATGAGAATGAGCTGATCGTACCTGCAGGGTTTACAGAAGAGACTGGACTTGAACCGGTGAGTATCATCGATGGCCTTGCTGCTCAAGAACTAAAGCCGGAACAAATCGATATTATAATAAATACCCATCTGCACGATGATCATTGCGGAAATAATATACTTTTCACAGAGGCAGAATTTTATGCCCATCGTGATGAAATCGCCTTCTGCAGGAATCCTCATCCGATCGATCATCGTTATGATGAATGTTTCATTGAGGAGATCGAATTTACAGAACTTGAAGGTGATACTGAAATAGTCCCCGGTTTACAAACCTTACATATGCCCGGACATACAGTGGGAACCCTGTCGGTAAGGGTTGAAACTGCTAACGGACCCGCCATTATCACAGGATTTTGCTGTAATAACAGGAATTTTCCTGAGAACGGCCCGGCCGTGTGCCCAGGTGTTCACCTTGATGCTGTCGCCGCCTGGAATTCAATTCAGAAGGTTAAAGCTATGGGAATTAAGATTATGCCGATGCACGAATTATCTCTCGTACCAGTTCCAGCATGAATAAGCACTACTTCAAAAACCAGAAATCCCGCAGGCTCCTGTCCTGCCAAGTCGCATCTCTTGCCCTTTTGACCTCCTGGCGTCGTTATTCCTTCAGCCACATAGCGAGCTGCTATGCTTCTTCAGTCATGCCTTGCAGGTAACCAAAATTTCGGCGCACTATTACGACAGCTGACATTTGTCATGACACTAGGTAATTTTGAAAAGGGCAGTCGGCTGGTCCTGGTCTGAAATCTTCAGGATTTCTCTGGAGGATGTTTCTGGAATTACCCTCTCCGCTTCACGATAGGCAATTTCAGGAAGATTGTTGGTCTCGCTCAGATGGGCAAGTATCACATGCTGCAGTTTCTCATGGACGATTTTTTCAAGCAATTTTGCTGAGTCTTCGTTGGCAAGATGCCCCTGATTCGAACGAACCCGTTGCTGCAGAGAAGGCGGGTACGGCCCATTTCTGAGTAGTTCAGGATCGTGATTGAATTCCAGGACAAGACTGTCTAGACCTTGTAAACGCTTACCAACCAGGGTTGAGACAATTCCAGTATCAGTGCAATACCCGAGAGACCTGCGGTCGTCACTGACGATGAAACCGACTGGATCATTGGTATCGTGAGAGACGGCAAATGAACGTATGCTCAGGTCCTGGAAGTCGAGCGTATCGCCGGTATTGAATTCCTGTCGCCTGAAAAGTTTTTTCAGACGTTTTTCGGCACCGGTAAATGTACCTTCGTTGGCAAAAACCGGAAGACTGCAGCGCCTTGACATCACTCCGACACCGTTAATATGGTCATGGTGTTCGTGGGTAACAAATATACCTTCTAAGCAATCGATAGTCCTGCCAATAGCAGCCAGTCTCAGAGCAATTTCCTTGCCGGAAAAACCGCCATCTATCAGGATTGCGGTGCTCCCGCTTTCGATAAAGACACAGTTGCCTCTGCTGCCGCTTCCTAGAACAGAAAACTGCATCAACGAACTCCTGTATGACCGAAACCGCCGACGCCCCTCTTACTCGAACTCAGCGACTCAACAACTTCAATATGGGCCTTGACAACCGGTGCCACAACCAGCTGGGCAATACGATTACCGCGTTTGATGGTGAAAACTGATCGACCCACATTGATCAATCCTATCTTGACTTCACCACGGTAATCGGAATCAATAGTTCCCGGGGCATTGACGATGGTAATTCCATGTTTTATGGCCAGTCCACTCCTGGGTCTGACCTGTACCTCGAATCCGACAGGGATATCAATTGCAAATCCGGTCGGTATCCTCTCGATATCACCAGGATTCAAATCTACAGCTTGCTCAAGCGCGGCACAGACATCCATTCCAGAAGCTCCAGAGGTCTCGTATCCAGGGATATTCAGGTCGCAACAGGCGTCAGCATTCAGCCACTTAAAACCAATTACAATTTTTATTTGTCTGCTTTCGGTCAAAACCTCACCCACTATAACGCAGAAAGGCCGGCTGTTTAAATCAGCCGGCCTTTTTGCCTTAGAACATTACAATTTAAGAGAGTAACGCTTTTCGACTCAGGCGGATACGTCCCCGATTATCAATTTCAAGGACTTTTACTTCAATCTCATCACCTTCACTGACCACATCCGTGACCTTTGCCACACGTGAAGTATCAAGTTCAGAGATATGAACCAACCCATCAGTTCCCGGCAGAATTTCAACAAATGCACCGAAATCTTTAATTGTCTTGACCGTACCTTTATAAACTGCACCGATTTCCGGCTCAGCAGTGATTGCTTTGATCCGATCCATCAACTCATCAAGATTGGTGCCGTTTGAGGTGAATACCTTGACGACGCCACTGTCATCAACTTCAATTTTCGCATCATACTGGGCAGACAATTCTTTAATGACCTTGCCGCCAGGACCGATGATATCCCTGATCTTGTCAGGATTAATCTGGTGGATATGATACTTCGGAGCATATTCAGACATCTCTGTTCGTGTTGCAGAAATTCCCTTGAGCATTTCTCCAAGAATATGCATTCTGCCCGCTTTTGCCTGTTCCAGCGCCTGGCTCATGATAGAACGATCAACACCGTCAATCTTGATATCCATCTGCAATGAGGTGATGCCGTCTGCTGTACCAACCACCTTGAAATCCATATCACCAAGATGATCTTCATCTCCAAGGATATCAGAAAGCACGACAACCTTATCATCTTCTTTAATCAAGCCCATGGCAATACCGGATACCGCACTTTTAATTGGTACTCCGGCATCCATCAAGGCCATACTGCCGCCGCAGACGGTAGCCATTGAAGAGGAACCGTTTGATTCGAGTACTTCAGAAACAACACGAATTGAATAGGGAAAATCAGAATCAGCCGGCAGGACTGCCTGGAGTCCTCTATTGGCCAGAGTCCCATGACCGATATCACGACGGGAAGGACCGCTCAGTCGACGTACCTCTCCGACACAAAAAGGCGGGAAGTTGTAATGCAGCATAAATCGTTTATGCTCTTCGCCGGTCAGCGTTTCTATCCTCTGCTGGTCACGCTCACTGCCGAGTGTTGCTGTTACAAGCGCCTGGGTCTCGCCGCGGGTAAAGAGTGCGGATCCATGGGTTCGCGGTAGATAACCGGCCTCACAACTTATCTGGCGTATTTCGTCAAATGCTCGTCCATCAATACGGCACGACTTGTGTACTATCATACCGCGCATCTGCTCTTTTCGATATTTTGAAAGCAGATCGCCAATTTCACGGCTCCGTTCACCATCGCTGTCAAGCTGCTCCCTGACCTGCTGTTTCAAATCATCATATTTTTTACCACGTTCAAGCTTGTCAGTTGTTGAGATAACCACATCCATACCGGCTGAGGCAATATCGACAATTTGCTGATAGAGTTCTTCATCAATCTGAGGAGGCTCACAAGCACGCTTCTCTTTGCCGTGGCTGGACTGCAGATCCTTCTGAATTGCGATGAGCGGCTGCAGTTGATCAAAGGCATGAAAAATCGCCTCAAGAACAATATTTTCAGCAAGCGTATCTGCTTTTCCTTCCACCATCACCACAGCCTTCTCAGTACAGGCCACAACAATATCCATTGCTGAGTTTTCAAGCTCAGAAGCCGTCGGATTCATCACATATTGTTCATCAATGTATCCCACTCTTCCCCCGGCCACCGGGCCGTCAAACGGGATATCAGACAGCATCAGTGCAGTGCTTGCACCGGTAAGCGCAAGTACATCAGGGTCATGTTCCTGATCTGCCGAAAGTACTGAAGCGATAACCTGTGTTTCTGCACTATACCCTTTAGCAAAAAGCGGCCTGAGCGGCCGGTCTATAATTCTGCAGGTGAGGGTTTCACTCTCACTGGGTCTGCCGATTTCTCTTCGAAAATAGTTACCGGGAATTCTCCCGACTGAGGCTAGTTTCTCCTGACACTCAATGGTAAGAGGTAAAAAGCCCAACTCGGGCTTATTGGTTTTATCTCCGACTGCAGTAACCAGAACAACTGTATCTCCACATCTTACGACAACTGATCCAGAAGCTTGTTTGGCAAGTTTGCCAGTCTCAATGGAAATGGTTTGTCCACCGATAGTGGCTTCAACGTTTTTCATCATAATTTCTCCAGTTACGGGGCTGCTCAGCAGTCCCGTTAATCTTTGACCGGATTATCCACCGGTCTGCTTTACTTATATTTAAATGGTATCTTGTTAAAATATAGCAACTGTTCTGAAATACACAAAAACAGTCCTATATCGAAATGGCACCAACGTGTGATGTTGGAAAAGGCGAATCCGGGCAGTTTATTGAGAACTATTGGTGACAATACACTACCCGAATTAAAGAGATCTGTCTCTGTCTCTGAGATCATCGACTGAATAGCTCAGTTGATTTCCATCGGACAGGAGATGAGAACCTATCAGGCAGGATTACTTACGTATACCCAGTTCCTGGATCAGTGTCCGGTATTTACTGATATCTTTATTTTTAAGATAATCGAGCAGACTCCTGCGCTGTCCAACCAATTTGAGCAACCCTTGTCGAGAATGATGATCTTTCTTATGGGTTTTAAAATGCTCGGTCAGATACTCGATCCTGTCTGTCAAAAGTGCAATTTGAACTTCTGATGATCCGGTATCAGAACCATGGGTCTTAAATTTTTCGATTATCTCGTTTTTCTTAACAGCCGTCTGTGCCACAACTAACCTCC
>CAZOWJ010000036.1:0-34942 GCA_964583415.1 uncultured Desulfocapsaceae bacterium | reverse complement strand
GTACCTGTTTGCTATTATCATCACTCAGTTGTCCATCAGATTCCCTTTGCTCGCCGCATGGCATACTTCTTTTTTATCATCCCTCTCCCTGTCCACTTTCCAATTCAAGTGGTTGTAAAATCCGGCTTTGAAATTCTACGATCACCTGGTCATCGGGAACTTTGTCAATCATCTGGGCAATCTCCTCAAGATCACCGGCAATGCCCAGGAATCTGTCCCGTCCTGTTGAGCGGGCCTGCTCAATATAGTCCCAGTCGCCACGATCCAGGAAATACTGCCAGTACTCCTTTATTTCTGGAAATAACTTCTCCCGCATTCCATCCAGAAAGCCCAGGTACAGACCCAGACTGGAATCTTTTTTATCTCTGATCGTATAGGCAAGCAGCCCGAAAGGATGGGTATCGGCCAGGATATCTTTAACTGCCCGGCAGACCAGTTCAACAATCGAGCTTGGAAAGCGACCGATAAGCCTCTGGAATGGGTCGCTGCTAAACGTAGTTTCCAATGTCTCACCGACTTCATGGTAAATAAAGAGGTTGAGTTCCTCGTCAACAATATAATCCAGACGCTCCTGCAATGCACCGTGATCAAGGCTGCCATTTTTCAGTAATGTGTAATGATTGAGCACATGCTGGATTGATGATTTAGAGGATGAACGCATTTCCTGGAACTGATCCCATAAGAAATAACGCAACGAGTCCTTTTTTATGATCACCGCGCCATCCTGCACCAGTCCAATCGGACTGGCCATTTCTTTTGCCCGTTCTGTTCCCAGAATATAGACCGTGCAGCCCTGGACAACCCGCTTTTCCAGAATATCAGCAAGAAAAAATACTGCCTTCATCGATCGACCATGTCCTGCACCATAAAGGAGATTCCCATGATTCAGGGCTTGATTTACAAGATCGAGATTGTGCGGCAGTATCTCTTTGTTAAGAATCGTCAAAGGTCGAAATGATTCCTCTGAAAGCCCCTGCCAGTATTTCTCTTTTTCATCAACCCAGTCAAGAAGATCTGACGGCTCAGGTTCAGACCAGGGCTCGATCTGATGTTCCCATTTATAGAGGTTTCTCAGCTTCAGGATCATCGAACACATCGAGTATATCCCGTGATCCTTGGCATCAGAGACATCACAATTATATTGGACATCTTTCACAAATTGCTTTTGTTCAAAAGAAGTTATCATATCCAGAGGATGCTGTTTGTTTTGTCTTCCTGTTATCAGAGTCATTGCTCTCTGCTTCTGAGCTAAAAGATATACATAAACCACACAATGTGCCACCCACCAGGACCCGGTTACTCGGTGACCAACGACCAACAGAAGGAGCGTCTGAGAATCAGGCCATTGCTGTTTTCGATCTGGTGTCAATGACTGGAATTTATGTATCGGGCCTGAAGCTTCGCGACTTTCAGTCACGTTACCTCAGCTCATCAACCCTTTCGTGATGAAACACAGTGCCAGGAGCCGAAAACGTCCAGCCAGGCTAAAACAGATCTCGGCGAACATGATTCAATGCCGGAAAAGTCGTTCGGATCGACTTCAGAATATCTAAGTCCAGATCAGCAATTACCGTCGAAATACCATCGGTTGCCTGGGCGACCACAATGCCCCAGGGGTCTATAACCATACTCCGCCCATAACTGGAATGATGTGGGGGAGCAGTTCCCCACTGACCAGCCCCAGCCATCCAGCACTGATTTTCGACAGCACGGGCACGCAACAGAAGTTCCCAGTGATCCTTGCCGGTCTCCAGGGTAAACGCCGCAGGCAGGAGTAAGACATCTGCTCCCTGTCTGGCGAGACTTCTAAACAATTCCGGAAATCTGAGGTCATAGCAGGTTGCCATTCCAAAAACAAAATCTCCTATGGTAAAGAGGGTTGTCCCATTTCCCGGTGATATTGTATTTGACTCGAGATAGGCTCTGCCACCGGGAATCTCCACATCGAAGAGATGAATCTTTCGATATTTGGCTATAATTTCACCTGAGGGGTTAAAGACCAGTGCCGTATTGAAAACGTTATCGCCATCTCTTTCAAGAAAACTACCGATATGGATATAAATCTTAAGGTTAGAGGCAATTTTTCTGATCATCTCAAGAGAGAGAGAACTGTCTATCGATTCAGCCAGTTTCGGTTTCTCATGATCAGGGCCGATGTAATCAAAATGCTCTGGAAGCATCACCAGCTCGGCGCCATATCCTGCGAGTTCCCGGATCAATGTCTCAGCCAACAACAAATTCTCTTTTTTGTTGTCCTGCGAATTCATTTGCGCCAGTCCTATTCTCATCTTCATCTCATGCTCCCCGGGTTATCCTCCTTGCGATGGAGAAATCAATTTACCTGCCAGGAGCGTTCCGGTCATGGCAAGACATTCCATATCAAGATAAATCTCAGCAGATGCTCTATAGAGTATGGAGCAGGTTGCCGGAAACAGATCATCACGATCATTAAAATTAACGATCACGGGTATTCTTGGTAAGGCAAAAAATTCAACAGAAAGGTCGTAAGACTGATCATCCCTGACGGTCCCTCCAAGCTGTTGGGAGCGTTCCTGAAAGACATCACGTTTGCCGCTAAACGTGGTTTCAATTGTTTTATTGGTGTTTGTGGTAAAATAGGATATCAGCGGACCTGCATTTTTGAACTCACGATAGGTCATCAGCTTATCTGTCAGCCGTGGTAACGCAACGGGGCACATGAGAACATATTTGCAGAGAATAACCCGGACTGCAGGCGTTACGGGATTACCGCCACAATCCTCAATTCCTTTAGAACCAACTCGATACAGTCTGTCATACAACGGAATTTCCAGCGCATTGTTGCTGATACTAGCGCCAAGCAGAGTACTCCTGGACAGGTAATCAGTTTTCTGGATTTCCAGCAGATACTTCTGATAGGTCTCTTCAAAAACCGGTGAGTGCCCCATCTTATGGTGTGTCCTGGAGTTGCGCACGTTTTTTTAGCAATTCGTCACGTTCATCCTCCAGTTCCAGCAACTCCATCATGACTGGTGGTTTAATGGAGTGAGCCGGCAACCGTTTCCTTGTTTCGGCAATTTCTTTCTCAAGCTCGTTGAGCCTGCTGTTTATAACTTCGAGGGTATCGTCCATAATGTATCGTTGTTAGGTAAACGTGAAATCAGGAACAAATTCCTGACATTTGCCGTTCGATAAGTGTGCGTTCTCCTTCAGTCGAAAGTCGCCTCCGAGCCTGGTAGAGTGGTTCATCCCCGAGTTTTCCATTTCTGGTAAAAACAATGATCTCAAATCGATCCTCTTTTTCCTGGAATTCCTCAACCCAGAGAACCCGTTCGATATCAAGGGAGAAGTCCCTGCTCACATGTTTGGCAAACTTGCCTGGTTTTGCTGATATGGAATGGCCCCGACCCGTTTCAGAAAAAATACACAGATACGGTTTAAGATGGGTAACCCCGCTGCTGTTAATCGTCAGATTAAAAATTCTCAACTTATATGAGCCGGGAAACCAGGCGATCGGATCCCTACCATCATGCTTTTTGCCATCCCAGCTATAGGTACCGTTAAATATTTCCATCTCAATCCTTCCAGTCAATCTCCAACGATTGTTTGTCCACTCCATACTATAATGGCCTTTTCCGTAATAGAAAAGGCCATTATAAACCAGATATGAGATTAAAATGATCAGGCAGTTGCTTCCAGCGCTCTACGGTCAGCCATATCAAGCAGGACCCGTTCTCGAGCCTTGTCGATTCCAAGTGCCTGACGCTTCTTGTCAATATGCGCGATCATCAGGCGAGCCATTTCATGCGGACTGTCGGCAAAGCCCCACTTGCCAAAACCTTTATCCTCCAGATCACTAAACAGGTGTTTCTCAAAACTCGTCCCTTTGGTAATCGGGAAGGTGTGCCCGAAAACGGTAAATACTCCTGAGGCGACAAAATACTGGCCGATGGCGATTGCCTTTTCACTCATCCATTCCGGCGCACAGCCGGCAACCGGCAGCTCAGCTATCGATTCTCCAAGACCACCGGTGTGAACCATTTCAGCGACAGCCATCAATATTCTGCTGTTATCAACGCAGGCTCCAAGACCGAGCACCGGAGGAATACCGACCGTCTCACATACCTCGGCAAGTCCCCGGCCTGCTAGAGCTGCCGCACCAGGCGTTGTCAGCCCGGCTTTGGCAAGGGCCATCTGAGAGCAACCGGTCTGCACCACAAGAACATCATTTTTGATTAGTTCCTTGACCAGCTCAACATGGGAAAAATCCTGTTTGGATCGAGGATTCGTACAACCGACAACACCGGCAACCCCACGGATACGTCCATTGATAATGTTATCGTTGAGAGGAGTATAACCACCTCGGAACGATCCCCCGAGCATGTATTTGATATATTCATAGGAAAAACCATGAATTCCTCTTGCTGTCTTCTGTGGGATTTCAATAGGCATGGTACGGTTCTTATAGCGCCCGATCGCCTTGATTATTATGGCGTCGGTACACTTCATCGGATCATGTTCATCGAGCTCAATATGCTGGGCACCCTCAATTTTTGCACGATAATTGGTGGTAATAAACTCGGTATCATAGCAGCCGGCAACCTTGTGCAGATCCTGTTTGATACACTGGATATCAACGGTCATGGCATCAACTGCCCCGGTGACCAGAGCCGCCTCTGTAGATGAGAAGTTTCCAGCATGGGGGACACCATGTCGTGACAACACATCCAGTCCGGAGCAGCACATGCCAACCAGATTAATTCCTTTGGCCCCCGAGTCAGTGGCCATTTTCTTGATGGACGGGGCATCGGCGGAGATCAGCATAGCCTCGAGCAGAATCGGTTCATGCCCATGGACAATTATATTTATCTGGTCCTCTTTCAATACACCCATATCAACGGTTACCTCTACAGGCGTAGGGGTACCGAACAGGATATCTGAAATGTCGGTTGAGACCATGGAACCACCCCAGCCATCAGCCAGCGCCGTTCGTTGTATCTGCTTTGTAATATTTTCATAATCCTGATCAACACCCATTGCAGTACGGTGCATCATCTCCATGATTTCACGCATTGCACCCCGGGGGACAATGCCTTCCTTGCGCCAGAGTTCAAGTGTTTTCTTCGGTACTCGCTTGACCAGTGGAATTTCACCATCCACCTGGGTATAGGTCAGTTCAAGTTCCTTATAAACATCCCGGGCAATTGCCTTAACAGATCGCCCTTCTGTTTTTATGTCAAGTGACTCGGCCACCTCATTGAGCTTCATGGTGTCCTTGATTTCAAAATCCTGCACGGTACCCTCGATAACCCCCTTGAACAGTTCAAGCATGGCCATGCCATGATCTGTATGAGCAGCTGTTCCTGCCGCCACCATTCTGCCAAAATTCCTGGCAGCGATGGTATCGATCGTTGCACCACAGACACCCACCCGCTTGTACGGATCACTGGGATTCATTCGACACGGACCCATTGAGCAATGTTTACAGCAGGCGGAATCTGCCCCTATCGGACACGGTTTTACTTCCTCCGCCCGGTCAAAAAAGAGTTCAACCCCATCCCTGCGGGCCTTGTAAATCATTTGCTGTGTGGATTCACAGATGGTGATATCTTCAGGCCGAATTAATTGTTTTGGTTTTGCCATGACTCCTCCCTCTAGAAGGTATTATTGATAAGGCTTTCCCGTTCGTTCTGGGAAAGCAACCGACACGTCTACGCACCGAACCTTAAGAAAAGAGCAGGGAGTGCGGCTGAGAATAATTCTTATTACCAAACAATACTCTACCGCCACGATGTGGTATTGTCAATGGTAAAAGAAGCTGCAGCGGGTGAAATAATCACTGCACAATAATGAGATAGAGAAGTAGCTCAGATGAGCAGCCTGACGTAAAACCGGAGGATATCAGGTGATGAGTGTATCAGAAATGAGTCCTGCAGTTGGTCAGGAGCTCATTATCTGATAATAATAAATACCTCGTAGTATTAAACACTGAAGCGAATATTGACTATATCGCCATCAACCACGATATATTCCTTGCCCTGCACATACATTTTACCAACTTTTTTTAATTCAGCTTCACTGCCATATTCCAATAATTCGTCATATTTCATGACTTCTGCGCGAATAAAACCTTTCTGCAAATCGGAATGAATGACTCCTGCAGCAATCGGTGCCACTGAACCTACCCGGACCAGCCATTGGTGCACCTCGTCCTCACCGACCGTAAAGAAAGAAACTCTTCCCAGTGCCTGAAGGCATAAGCGGGTAAGAACACCAAGTGCCGGCTCACTAATACCAAGATCCTCGAGGAATTCGAGCTTTTCCTCGTCACTGTCAAGCAAGGCAATTTCAGATTCCACCTGTGCAGAGACAACCATAGCCTCGATTTTATCTGCCCCACAAACTGCTGCGACCCGTTCGAGCAGGGAGGTGTCACCAACCAGATCTTCGGACACGTTAAAAGCCAGGATCATCTCCTTTCGAGTTATAAACGAATAACTTCTGGTCAACAACTCTTCATCTTCATCAAAGGCCATGAGCCGTAACGGTTTCTCCTCCTCCAGGTGAGCAAGGATTCTCTGCATCAGCTCAAGTTCTTTGGCCTGTTTCTCATCCTTAATTTTCTTAAGACTGATTTCTAAGCGTTCAATTCTTTTTTCGACAAAGATCTGGTCATGCAGCAGCAGCTCAGAATTTACCATTTCCACATCGCGTAACGGATCAACCGAACCTGATGCGTGATAGACGGCATCATCCTCGAAGGCCCTCACAACGTGACAAATTGCGTCGACATCGCTGATGTCGCGAAAAATCGAACCTTTGGCGATGGTCTCCTGTTCGATTTTAGGAAGCAGTACCAGATCAATGCGAGCCGGAGTCTCTTTTTTAGGATGATACATCTCCACAAGCCGATCGAACCGTGGATCAATGATATCAGCCGTTCCAGGAATGGGCTTGGGAGCGCCAGACTGCTCACGCAACTGGCTGCCGGTGAGAATCTGAAACAGTGTTTTTTTACCGGTTTGCGGTAATCCAATTATTCCTACTTTCATCTAATCCTCTATGATTGAGTAATTCATCAAATAGTTTACTGTTTTCTGCAGTCTCCGAAACCTGCGGTTCTGTAAATCAATAGTGCCGGAATACCCGCAACGCGACTATATACCATATTCTCGAAAAAAGGCGATTATTGATTGAATATTGGATACCAGTATCACCTGCCGCTGCTGTCTTGATGATATTTTGTGTTAAAAAATATTTGACTGATCGGTCATTGCCATTTAAGACTATATACGCACTTTGAAAATGTGTCGACCGATGTTGATATTACCTAACCAAACAAGGAGATTTTTTCATGAAAGTGACAATTACCAATCAGTGCATGGGAGACAGAAACTGCAACAAACTTTGTCCTGAAATCTTTGAATATGATGAGGATCAGCTCCTGTCAGTCATCAAAGTGGATGAGATTCCTGAACACCTGAAGGATGTCGTTCGAAAAGCCGCACTCGAGTGCGGAGCTGACGCCATCACAATTGATGAGTAACCAGGACCTTAAATATGGTACCATTCAGACAGAGTAAAACAGCCAAAAACCTGCTTATCTCATACTCCGCAGAAGCCCAGGCACGCACCCGGTACAATTTTTTTGCACGACGTGCTGAAGATGACGGCTTCATTCAGATTGGCCGGCTTTTTGATGAAACGGCTGAACAGGAGTACGAACACGCGCTCAGGTTCTTCAAATTTTTTAATGGCGGAGAACTTGAAATTTGCTGGAATTTTCCTGCGGGAGTAATCGAGGACACCCGCTCCAACCTGCTCTCTTCTGCCGAACTTGAGCTGTATGTCCATGATGTGATGTATAAAGGGTTTGCTCAGGTGGCGCTGGAAGAGGGTTTCAAACGGGCAGCTGACACCTTTGATGCCATAAATATATCTGAGAAACATCACGAACAGATGTTCAGGGAACTGGCAGAAAATATCGATAGAGATCAGGTCTTCAGAAGAGAAGAGGAGTTGGTCTGGAAATGTATTGGCTGCGGTTATCTGCACCGTGGCCCGGAAGCCCCGAGCAAATGCCCGGCCTGTGTCAGGCCCCAGGGATACTTTGAAATCCTCAATAAAAACTGGTAAGCGATTTCCCGGGTAGACTGTTTAGAGCAGCTACCCGGGAAATGCCGGTTTTTCCCGGTTTTTCCTATCCCACAGAAAAGCCATGCTGGAGTGCAATCTTTTCAAACATCTGGGTAATTCCCGCTCCAACCGAGAAGGCCGCCTCGGCACCCAAGTTATTGTCCACCGAACGATCGAAGAAAATATTCAAGCTTGATCCCATGCCCTCCTCGACTTTCCAGTAACAAATCATCAACGGTACATAAGGGAAAACAGGAAGCACCACAGAGATATCCGAGTTGAACATGCTTTCTCTCTGGCGGCCCTGGAACAGGTGAACCATATCGTCAAACAGATCGGTATATACATCTGCAATCCGTTTCATCCCCTCTTCACATCTTTTTTTAAATAACGGATATCGTGCCATCCCGCCACTTAGCTCGCGAAGCGAAACCCAGTCTCCGCTCACCCCTTCACCCTGACAGTCAAGAACATAGTTTAAAAAAGGAACCTTCACCCATGGTGTCATATGAATATCAGAAAAAAACTCACCATGTTGATCAACGCTGAAATCCTTTCCCAGAATTTTTATGGTCAGGCGGCCTGCATTGAATTTTCCGCCAACCCTCACGGCTGTCTCTCCAAGATCAAGTGCTCGAACTTTTTCGATCAAGCCATCCAGTTGACCTGCCGTATCTTCCGTGGAGTATCGTTCAGCTCCCCTGATGGAGTATTGAGAGACAAGCTCTTCGCTCAATGCCGGACAGGCAGAAAGATCTTTTTCACCCTTGAATACCGCACTGGCAAAAGCAAGACAGGTTTTCTCCCCGCATTTACGACAATTTGATTTATCCAGCAGTGTGAAAACCTCCATCACATTTTGAAAACCGCCCATGATATCCTATTCCTCAGAAGTTTGATAAACCCGCGCAGCCCTATCTGTAACGTAATGCTTATCGTTTTTCAACCGCAACAAATGGGCGGCTTGTTTCACCTGTGTATATCTGACGAGGCCGGGAAATACGCTGTTTATGCTCAAGTAATTCACGCCAGTTGGAAATCCAGCCGGGCATTCTGCCGATTGAAAACATCACCGTATACATATTAAGCGGAATACCAATGGCTCTCAACAGGATACCACTGTAAAAATCAACATTTGGATAGAGATTGCGACTGACAAAATAGTCATCCTTGAGCGTTTTCTCTTCAAGTTCAAGAGCAATGTTCATGAGCGGATCGTCGCGTTTCAGTTCGTCGAGCACCTCATAGACCCTTTTTTTCAAGATAAGTGAGCGGGGGTCGAAATTTTTATAGACCCGGTGACCAAACCCCATCAGTTTGTAATTGCTGTTTTTATCTTTTGCCTTGTCCAGATAGTAATCCAGGGGCCGGCCAGAGGTTTTGATATCCTCAAGCATTTTAATAACCCCGGTATTTGCCCCTCCATGCAGGGGGCCCCACAAGGCGCAAACACCGGCAGCAACGGAACTGAACAAATTAGCCCGTGAACTGCCGACCACCCGCACGGTCGAGGTGGAACAGTTCTGCTCATGATCAGCATGGAGGACAAGAAAAAGATTCAAAGCCCGCTCAACAACCGGACTTACAATAAATTCCTCATATGGATCTGAGAACATCATATGAAGGAAATTAGAACAATAACTAAGATTTGGATTGGGATGATTAAAAGGTTTTCCTGCCGCCATTCGATATGAAAAGGCACTGATGGTCCTTACCTTCGATAGGAGCAGAGCCACGGTCCGGTCAAAACCTGGCCCTTCTGAGTGGACATGGAGTACTTCAGGGTGAAAACATGATACCAGGTTCAACATGGCTGAGAGAATGGCCATGGGAGGTGAGGATTTCGGAAAGCCTGAAAAATGGTGCTCCAGGTTGGTGTGCAACGGCGCGTGTTCGGCCAGAGCAGCACGAAACGCTTGTAGTTGTTGAGCATTTGGTAATTCTCCATACAAGATAAGATAGGCAACTTCAACAAACGTTGCCATATCGGCAATTTCCTCTATGGGATAGCCCCGGTATCGCAAAATACCTTTGTCTCCATCCACATAGGTGATGGAGGAATAACAGGATCCGGTGTTACCGTAACCCGGATCCATGGTGATGTAACCGCTTCGCGATCGCAGCTTGCCGATATCGATACATTTTTCGTTCTCACTTCCGGTAAAGACATCGAGCTCGTAGCTCTCGCCACCGACGGTTAAGGTTGCTTTATCACTCATCATTTATCTCCATGGCTGATTGCTTCAACTCACCATATTGCTCTTCTTATCCATCTGATATTCTTTACTAACTGATAATAATTGTTCAAAATTAGGCAATGGCACAAAGATTATTAGTTTTATCTCTAAATGAGTTGGAAACTGGACAAAGAAAGGAAAACTCTGGAGTGCGGTATCCTTTTGATTTGACTTTTCAAACGTTATTGATAACTATCAGTGATACAGTAACTACCGCTTTCCAACAGCTCGCCTGCCAATCTGTTCAATGAAAGGAATTCTATGGAAAATCGGACAGCCTCGGTAACAATTGAAAACATCCACAAATGTTTTGGCAGCAACGAAGTTCTACGCGGCATTTCCTTCACGGCTTACCAGGGTGATGTGATTTCGGTTCTCGGGCCGAGCGGATCAGGAAAATCAACACTTTTGCGCTGTATCAATCTGCTCGAGATTCCCGACAGCGGAACACTGAAAGTCTCCGGCGAAGAAGTATTGATGAAACAGAATCGACGCGGCACAAATCAACCGGCGGACAATCGCCAGGTAGAGCGGATCAGAACAAAGCTGGCGATGGTCTTCCAGCAGTTCAATTTATGGTCTCATATGACGATTCTGGAAAATGTCATAGAAGCACCGGTGCACGTCCTTAAAATTCCAAAGGATCAAGCCCTGGAAAGAGCAAAAAAATACCTTGAGAAGGTCGGTATCAGTGACAAGCTTGATGTATACCCCTCCCATCTTTCGGGCGGGCAACAGCAGCGTGCTGCGATTGCACGGGCATTGGCAGTGGAACCCGATGTGCTGTTGTTCGACGAACCGACCTCAGCCCTTGACCCGGAACTTGTCGGGGAGGTGCTCCAGGTCATACGGAATCTTGCTGAAGAGGGGCGGACCATGATCGTGGTGACCCACGAAATGGGTTTTGCAAGAGAAGTGTCATCCCGGGTTGTGTTTCTCGACCAGGGACAGATAATGGAAGATGGTCCGCCATCAAGGGTATTTGATAATCCCGAGACAGACCGCTTCCAGAATTTTATTAAGGCAATGGTCTAGAATTTCTGTAAAGGAGTTAAAACGTTAGTATTCAAATTGAGGAGGAGGAAATTACATGAGAAAATTTTTACTTTATATCACTCTGATAACCCTGGTAATGGCAGCAGGATTGGCATGGGCCAATGACTGGAAAAAGGTACGAATTGGTGTTGAAGGTGCCTATCCTCCGTTCAGTTATACCGAGCCAAACGGAGACCTTGCAGGCTTTGATATTGATATAGCCAGGGCGCTTGGAGAGGCAATGGGAGCAGAAGTTACACTCATCGCCCAGGACTGGGACGGGATTATTCCGGCACTGCTTGCCAAAAAGTATGATGCCGTCATTGCCTCCATGTCAATTACTGAAGAACGTAAGAAAAAGGTCGCATTCTCCAATAAATATTACCAGACACCTGCCAAATTCGTCAGTAAGAAAGGAGCAATGGCCACATTCTCCAAAGAGGCCATGAAAGGTAAAAAAGTTGGCGTTCAGCGTGCAACAATCCATGACCGATATCTCACCGACAATTATGGAAAAGATGTGGAAATAAAACGATACGGCACCCAGGATGAGGCATACCTCGACCTCACTGCAGGCCGAGTCGATTTGCTGCTCGCTGACAGTGTTGCGCTGTCTGACGGCTTTTTGAAAAAGCCCGAAGGTGCGGACTATCAGTTTGTCGGACCGGACCTGAGTGATCCCAAATGGTTTGGTGTTGGAGCCGGTATTGCCATCCGTAAAGATGACACCGACCTGGCGGAGAAATTCAACATGGCCATTGATAAAATCAGAAGTGATGGGACCTATAAAACCATCCAGGACAAGTATTTCGATTTCAATGTCTACGGCGAGTAGTTTCTCCTGACAATCACCTTCGAATCTCCTGCCTTGAGCACTAAAAATCTCGAGGCAGGAGGCAATCTTATCCCATCTGAATTATATGCTCAACCTGCACGGTTACGGACCCAGTATAATTGAAGGAACGATTCTGTCGCTTGAGGTTTCACTGGCTTCTCTGGTCATTGCCATGTTGCTCGGCATATGCGGAGCTCTTTCCAAACTCTCAAGTTCCCGTCCGCTGCGACTCGTTGCTCAGATATACACCACCGTTATTCGCGGAATTCCAGATCTCGTCCTGATGCTGCTTGTTTTTTTTGGAGGTCAGGTTTTTATTAACCAGATGGGTCCGCTTGTCGGTTATGATGAGTATATCGACATAAACCCCTTTATCGCCGGAGTTTCAACCATAGGTTTCATTTTCGGAGCCTATATGACAGAAACATTCCGCGGTGCAATTCTTGCTGTCCACAAGGGTCAGCTTGAAGCAGGGAGCGCCTACGGCATGAGTCCTCTGCTTATTTTCAGGCGTATCACCCTGCCGCAAATGGTACGCCATGCGCTGCCCGGATTTGGTAATAACTGGCTTGTTCTTATTAAAACTACTGCACTTGTGTCGATTATCGGACTCGATGACATGGTCCGCAAAGCCGGTCTGGCGGCGGGAGCAACAAGAAAACCCTTCACCTTCTACCTGATGGTGGCAATCAATTACCTGATCATTACCTCTGTTTCCATCTACCTGCTCAAATATCTTGAGCGGCGCTACAGTGTCGGCGTCAGAGAGGTATAACCGGTGGATCTGTCAATCATCCTGGAAAACATCCCGACCTATCTTGAAGGGTTGAAGAATACCGTAATCCTTGTCTCAATCTCACTGGTTATTGGTATGCTGCTCGCTGTTCCGCTTGCGGTGCTGCGCAATTCACCCAGTCGACTGGTGCAGGCACCAATCAGGGCATTTATCTATTTCTTCCGGGGAACTCCGCTGCTTGTTCAGATGTTTCTGATCTATTATGGGTTTGGACAGTTCGAGCTGTTCCGGGAGAGTTTCCTCTGGCCTGCTTTCAAGGAAGCATATTTCTGTGCTCTGTTTACGTTCACGCTCAACACCTGTGCCTATACAACTGAAATAATCCGTGGTGCGATCAAGGCTACCCCCCATGGCGAAATTGAAGCGGCAATGGCTGCCGGCATGTCGCGCCTGTTGATGTTTCGAAGAATTATCCTGCCCAGTGCATTTCGTCGGGCTTTACCAGCTTACAGTAACGAAATTATTTTTATGCTCCATGGCAGTTCACTGGCATCGGTCATCACCATCATTGATATCACCGGTGCGGCACGAATTATAAATTCCCGCTACTACAGTCCCTATGAAGCCTTTCTGACTGCGGCCCTTCTCTATATGTCGCTGACCTTTATTGTTGTTTTTCTCATTAAGAGACTTGAAATCAAGTGGTTCGCACACCTGCAGCCACAATCTACCGACGCTCCGGTAATTGAGTCACCATCATGAAAAGTGTTGAAGCCTGGCCGCTCCCTGCTGCCAGCCCCGGAACGAGCCGCTCCCTGAAAATAGTTCGCTACGGCACCGAAGGAGCCAGGCCAAAAGTATACATCCAGGCAGGTCTTCATGCAGATGAGGCGCCTGGATTCGTTGTACTGCACCATTTAACCGAATTACTCGACCAGGCCAGTAAGCGGGGCATCATAAGCGGCGAAATCATTGTCGTTCCGGTTGCCAACCCTATCGGCTTGTCTCAGTGGCGTGATGAATCACTCAACGGCCGTTTTGATTTTTCCAACTCCGTTAATTTCAACAGAAATCATAGTGACCTTGTTGAAGAGGTAGCAGAACAGATCTCAGCCCAGCTGGGGCCTGTCCCTCAACAAAATATCGATCTCATCAGGGACTGCATGTCAGAAATACTTTCAAACATGTCCCCTGAAGATGAGGCAGGACACCTCAAACATAAACTGCTGAGCCTTTCACATGACGCAGATATCGTCCTTGATCTCCACTGCGACCTGCAGGCCTCGATGCATCTCTATCTGGGAACAGCGCTCTGGCCCGAGGGAACTGACCTTGCTGCATACATGGGCGCTGAAGCCATCCTGCTTGCCGCCGACTCCGGAGGAACTCCGTTTGATGAAGCCAACAGCAGAATCTGGTGGGCGCTTGCTGAGAAATTTCCCGATCACCCGATACCGCCGGCCTGTTTTGCCGTAACCGTTGAATTGCGGGGAATCTCAGATACTGATGGGGAAATGACGAAGAGGGACGCAGATAATCTTTATTCATTTTTACAAAATCGAGACAGCATCGGAGGTGCAGCTCCGGAGCCGCCTGAACTTCGTTCAAGCGCCACACCCCTGACTGGCGTTGATTATATCAAGGCTGAGGTGCCGGGAATTATTACCTACCTCAAACAGGTTGGATCGTTTGTGAAAAAAGGCGAGACCATCGCCGAGATTATTAATCCTCTGGCCGAGCAGCAGGACGATATAATTTATCCAGTCAGAAGCTCTGCTGAGGGTATACTATTCAGCAGGAACGTCGACAGGTTTGCCCGGCCGGGAAGAATTATGGCAAAGGTTGCCGGAACAGAACCACTGCGTGAAGACAACGGCAACCTGCTCACGCTATAGCCTCCCCTATCAACCGGTAACCGTAACCATTTTTACGACACCTTGACCTCCCGATAATCTGTGATCATTGCCAGACAGGCGGCCACCGCTGCAATCAGTGCCGATAGCCCAAAGAGAATCTGATAGGACATCTGCCCCATCCCTGCCAGTCGATCAAGCATGTTCCCAAATAACAGGGGATAGCCGGCAGTTACCGGCAATGTGAGAATAGGAGCCAGAGCAAAATAGCTGGTGGCATCGCTTTTGGCGGCAAATTTCTTGACTGATGGCGGGTATACCATATTCCTCGTAGCTCGCCCGAAGCCAAGCATATAACTCACCAGAAAAAAAACAGCATATCCAGGGCAAAAGATGAGCAGGCTGAGCATCAAAACAGTAATGATTTTCGACAGCACGAATTTTTGCTTTAAGCTGAAGAAGTTCAGGGCGCCAAGAAAGATATTCACCGTAATTGACCCGGCATAGATACAGGCAACGAAGAGCCCCGCGGCAACCGCGACAGGAACATTAAAATAGATGGTGGCATAATTGGCATAGAATGACAGCGATGTAATAATCACGATAAACTCGAGGTCTGCTGCCACCAGAAAGATGAGAAATCGACGGTTTGAGATAATTTCTGTGAACGATTGCCTGGTATGAACAAGAAACGATATTCTCTCTCCGATTCCGTCATCCTTATCGGCAACTTCCCTGGTAAAAACAAAACAGAGCGAGCCAATAACGAAGACCAGACCGGTAATGATAAAAACCCATGGGGTTGAGCCGGCTGAGAATGAATATTTCTCTACAATAGTCAGGATGAAGAAACTGGCTATCACTTTACCGATATTCTGGGCCAGCATCATATAGCCCAGACCGGGAACAGTTTTTGACTCTGGGAAAATGCGTACCAGATAATTTAGCCATACCGGTATCGTCAGTCCCATGCAGATTGAAAAAACAGAATATGAAATAAAAAAGAGGGGTAATACGTTTCCGGACTGCTTCGTGAAAAGAAGGGTGACGCCAAACAGCAATATGGAAAAGGCCGATATGAGATGAAGAAACAATACAATCGGCATCTTCATTCGCACGTTTCTTGACAGGTAACTGGAGAAGACAGGGAAACAGGCGATACCAGTCATGAGAAGAGAAGGCACCATTCCAATGGCAAAACTGGAGGCACCAAGATGTTTCAGGAAAAGCTGGAGGAAGGTAGACTCCAGGACAATTGGAAAGCCCAGTCCCCAGAAAAATTCAACCATTGATACAGCGAGGACATTTCGCCTGAAGTAGAGATCTTTCTGATGATCCATCCGGGCTATCCTGGAGGCTCCGAACTATCAGCCTTCAATGGTGCCCCAGGGCTCTGTCAATAGCACGAGCCAGGGCCTTGTCATGTACGTTACCGGCAAAATGTACCGGACTCTTGCCATAAATTGGATCCCACCCTGCCGGATCTGCAATACAGTAAAACTGGGTATCAAGCCCTATCCGTCGCGGTCCATCTTTAACGGGCAGTCCGATCATGCGTTCTGCTGCCTCCCAGGTCGCTCCGCAGGGTGCACCGCGGATTACCCGAACCGTTGCTATTTTCCCGTCTCGTATCTCGACCTCAAACTCCGGAGCTCCGAAACGCTCGCCATACTTGCCGAGACCAGCCTGCCTCGGAAGTCCGCATCAGGTCGGGGGTTTCATTACCCACTTATTGTCAATTTTTTTTCCTGAAGCAATGACAGGTATCCCTTTCTCAGCACATAGATCAGCAAGATCCTGAGAAACATCACTATGTTTGAGGAAATCAAGAACAAGATCTGTCTCAAGTTCCCGGGGAAGAAATTCTGAACTGTCATCCACAACGGGTGGGAGTTCGACATCGATGGAGACAACGTCGAGATCAATGATATCACTGCCATACAGACGAACGCCGGCTATCTTTCTTTCCCCGCTGCCCTGCTGCTGAAAAACAGTTACTTTTTGACGATCATTATTTTGCACAATAGTCACCACTCCCATCGAGGTGATAGATGGGCTTTTTCATCACTAACCCGACAAGTCGGAAAACTTTTTAGAGTCACTGGATAAGTGCCTTGGTGAAGACTCCCAGTTTCTGATCTCAAACTTCTCTCATGATTTCTTGTTTTTATGACAGGTTTTCAGGAATAAGGCACTAAATATCGAGCCGCACCCAACGGGTACAATATCGATTTGCCACCTCGAGCAGCTTTTTACAATTAACATCCCCGTGTGAAGCGATATGAATTGTTCCATCGCCGCTCCGATAGATCACCAATCCTGACTCGAGCGTTTCCTCATTATTTTCCTTTAAAATCCGGCATGTTCCTTTAAGCAGATCAATTTCAAGCTCATCATCCTGATACTGAAAATATGCCATTTGAGCCAGCGCATGGAATTCATGCTTGGCATTGGCCCCTGCACCACTGGTCAATGCTTTTATATACCCGGGCTCCTGAAGTGCGATTTCAGGAACAATGACAACTGATGAACAGCCCGATATTGACGTCCTATTGCAGGTAAGTGTTATCATCTGATTAAAATTATATCTACAGGTATTGAGAACGGATTCGAGCTGAAACATCACGGGTTAACTCCAGTACCATACCAGCATGTGCTTCAGAAATGGTACCGGTCCCGCAGCTTGGGGAAATCAGGGTCTGTTCGTATATTTTTCTTTTCGGAATGCCAATTTTTTCCAGTTGTGCCGACTGTTCAAACCATTTTTGAGCCAGCGACTCAACGTCCTCCATTTCAATATGTTCGGGGGTCGTTGGCACAATTCCGGAAGCGCAGATGCCTCCACGTTCAAAAAAGGTCCTGATATGTTCAGGATAGAGGATAAATTTATCAAAATATGAATATGCATCAAAACTGACGATATCGGCACCGGATTCAAAGATAATGGACCACTCGGTGTTCGCACAGACATGAACACCGACAAGGCCGCCTTCGGCATGGACCCCCTCGAAAACTTCTGACAGGCATGCTTTGATATCCTCGGAGGTAATCGTTATGAAGGCTGAGGAGCCGACACCAGCGAGGCCGGGTTCATCAAAGAATACCAGCGGAGTCTCTTTTATTTTTGCCATCTGCCTGGCCTGCCACCTGGCCTTGAGCGCAAGATGCTTCACTGCAGCATCGCGTACCTGGTCATTATAGAAAACCGCCCTCCCTGCCTGGTCGACAAGCCCGGTACAAAAGGTAACAGGTCCGGTAATCTGGCCCTTCAGTGCTGTCAGGTGATCCTTAAAGTTTTCGGCAAACCGTAGGAATGTAAAAAAACCCCGTCCTTCTTCAGGACTCATTTTGAAGCGTGACTCGTCAATTTCTGCCACTCCTTCCATTACCATCAGGTATTCTTCAAAAAAAGTCAGCAGTTCAGTCTCGAACCGGGAACTTTCAGTATCTATGAAGATCTTGTCATCTTTCACCGCAACCCCCGGCATTCCGGGGAGAAACTGCAACAACATCCCTTCGTTCTTATTAACCGGCAGCTGGGGCCACAGAGGAATCTGGGGCGTATACTCAAAGATCTGCTCTACTGCATGCAGGTGACTGTCCAGAGGAAGACTGCCAATTAAAACGGGAAGCGACTTTGCATTGATAGACGACATAACCGGTAAACCTGGAAAAAATATTATTTATGGGTTGAACATTAATGACGGACTAGAAAACAAAAATAATCTTTAACGGCTGAAAGTCACTCTATTTTTATAGAAATCCTAGATGACGAAAAAAAATCACAACAAATCCATCCCCCTGTGAGCGATAGACACGCTCATTCTTGTTCAAGACAGGACATAAAGTGCCCAGGATATTTTAAACGGTCTTTCCGGTCACGGAAACACCCGGAAATTGAATCCAATTTTATATGCGTCAATTTTTCCATATTATGTTGCATTAGTTATCTGCTATTGCTAATTTCCACTTTCATTTTTTAAAGCTGATAGAACGGGTTCTCCCAGAAAACACTTATCTGAAGCAGAAACGCGCATATTGAACGCCCCCGTTTAATGCCGCCGAGCAGCAAAGCTGGTGGCAAAATAAGTCGCCAAACCTGTCTGCGAGTCAGCGATTTTTGGCGTCCCCCCACTGGCGAGCAAAGACAATTTGATGGACTAATGAATGATGATTATTGCATTGAGGTACTCGTTTACCGGAAGAGCTGTAAGACGAGAGATATAAACACTGTCATTCTCCTGATGATCAGCAGACTGACATACACCAATTTCACTCATTGATCCTATTATGACTCCTGCCATTATTATTCTAAAGAAACATAAAGTCGCCTACACGCTCCACAAATACCAGCATGACCAGAATCACCAATCATATGGTCTTGAGGCTGCAGAGAAGCTGGGTCTCCCAGCGAATCAGGTCTTCAAAACGCTCGTTTCCATGCTCGACAACAATGAGCTTGTTGTCGCCGTCGTTCCGGTTACAAACATGCTTAATCTCAAACTTCTTGCCAGAGCATGTAACTCGAAAAAAAGTGTAATGGCTGACAAAGCAGCAGTGGAAAAAACAACGGGGTATGTGCTCGGGGGGGTGAGTCCTCTTGGCCAGAAGAAGCGCTTAAAGACCCTCATTGATTCTTCTGCAAAGGAGTTCCCGACTATTTATGTCAGCGCAGGAAGAAGAGGACTGGAAATAGAGCTGAGCCCGCTTGATCTTGCCGACTTGACCGGAGGGTCTTTCTTTTCGATTGCGCAGCAGGACTGACCCCACCATATCATCACGGTTTCTCTAGAAGCAACTCTTGGCTGCCCGAGATAAGGAGGTCCAACCTTTTCCATGGCAGCCAGCTTCAACATCCTGCAATTTTATGCTTTTCTGAAAGATTTTAAACGCTCTGCAGCTGCCATCAACTGCTCCGGTACTTTATTGATGTCTTCATAAGGCCTTCTGCCCAGACGGTCAGCTAAAACGATCTCTGCTTCTTCAGGAATAAATCCGATAATCTCAAAACCTGGCATAGACGACCGTATCAGCTCTTCATCCTGCTCATCGTTCACCCGGTTTGCCAGCACAACAATTCTTTTAATGCCTATGTCTGTCCCAAGTTTTCTGATCTTCTCTGCCGCATGTCGTGATCGTGCACCAGGATTCACCACAACCACAAGTGCATCAACAGAACCGGACGTTGCCCTGCCAAGATGCTCGACACCAGCCTCCATATCCATGACCACAATATCTTCCCGAAATAGTACCAGGTGAGTCATCAATGCCTTCAAAATGGTACTTTCCGGACAGATACATCCGGATCCGCCGCTTTGAACCGTACCCATGACCAGCAGTTTAACGCCGTCACGTTCTTTCGAGAAACGGTCGGGGATGTCATCAACCTTGGGATTAAGGGTAAAAAAACCGCCCATGGTTCCCGGTTCAGCGCCTGTACGTTCTGCTATCAGCTCACGCAGCTCGGCGATAGGGGTAATGGGCTCACTCTCGTCAATTCCAAGCCCTGCAGCAAGGTTGGCGACCGGATCGGCATCGATGGCAATCACCTTATTATTCGTATCTGCCGCAAGGCAGCGTGCCAGAAGTGCAGTTATCGTTGTTTTACCGACGCCGCCCTTTCCACCAATCGCGATTTTCAAACCCATGTCGTGCGCTCTCCGTATAATAATCGTAACCACTTCATATCAGGCCCAAGCTCTGTCATACGGGTGGCTGGTTATCGAAACTTATTTTTTTACAACAGACCCGTCGCCATCAAACAAAGCCACTGAAAATCCATTTTTTTCAGCATCTTCGTACAATTCTTCAATATGAACGGCCTGGACTTCATACTTTTTCCCTTTCTCCCTCGGCAGTTGCAGAAAACAATCGTTTGCCGCATCTTTGTTCTCAAAAATAGGGATAAAATCTAGATCTTTTTCATCATTATGAAGGCCAAGGAAATGGCTGTCATTCTCCTGGATACAAACAACCGCATATACCCAGCCCTTGTCATTTACTTTCTCTGCCATCTCAGTCACTACTCCTTTTGTTGAAGGTCACATCACTATTTTTCAGCAAATATTAATCACAATAACGAAAAAAGCCCCATTCTTTTCAGAATGGGGCTCTCATTTTCTGAAAATCAGAAATTAGAGTTCAAGATATGAATCTGAGAAGAGGGTTTCCCCCATGATAACCTGAACGGTTTTCACATAATCACCAATCTCTTTATCAAGCGAGGCTAGATCAGCGGTTCCGTCCATGGCCTGATGCACAGCGTCGACAACCTCCGGACGCTTACCCTTGGCGACAGCGGTCAGATTCTCATCAAGCGGATCGGATATGACTGCTTTCATACCATATCGTTCAAGCATAACCATATAGGTGGTATTGAGAATCGGCCTCAGTTCTACCGGAGGTCCGTTTGAAATGTTCGACAGCCCGCAGGTGCTCATTACACCAGGAGCAATATCTTCAAGCATCATCTGGAAATTCAACAGGCTGACCAGCTGGGCCTGCTGGATATTCACCGGTGTGACGATACCGTCAACCCAGATTTTCTCGTTCGGGATACCTGCTTCATTGGCTGCATAGAGAAGCTCTACGGCAAGTGCCGCCCGCTCATTTTCATCACGCGGCAAACCGTCGGGCCCCCAGAGCAGAGCAACGATGTCAGCTTCATATTTTGCAGCTATCGGCAGCATGGCTTCGTAACGCTCGGCACGGGCCATAATCGAATTGACGATATGTGGTTTACTGCATGGTTTAAGGACTTTCAGCCCTGCTTCGATTGCAGAAATATTAGATGTATCGAGGAGCAGCGGGATATCCGGCACCACTTCCTGAACAACCTGGCAGACCCACGGCATCAGCTCGTGACCATCCTTTTTTGCCGGCCCGAGATTGATGTCGATATAATCCAGACCTTTCTCTTTCTGATCAAGAGCCTCTTCCTGAATCGGCTTTGGATCTCGCGCCTTATAAGCACCTCCAATTACTTTTGAGATGACATTCAGGCTTTCACCGAAAAGAATCATATTTATCTCCTTTAACTGTTTTCAATGGGTAACTACTTGTTGCAAAGGTTTTTCAAGCCACCAATTCGGGGAATTGACGGCTTGAAAAAAATGATCGTGTTATCGAGACTTCAGGAAGCCTGCGAGGTGAGCAGATTCCCTTGGACCTACCGTAATGGTCCAGCCTGGCAGCTCTTCTTCAACATCACCTGCAATAGCAGCTGCGTAACCGGGAATAATAAGTTCCGTGTGTTTGACCTTATCCATAATGCCGCATTTCTTGACAAACAGTCCGACATCATCACCACTGAATTTACCAGCAGCCCAGGCGGTGAGAACTGAAAGTCCCTCAGAATCCTTAATGAGCAGCCAGGAAGGGACCTTGCTCGCTTCTACTTCACCTGAAACGATAAAGTAAGTGAGAGCGAAGTTAGTAGTAACCAGCACCGGTGAATTCTCGTCCGGATTGCCAATTTCGAAAATTCCCTCTTCAACGGTCATCGGTCTCTGCGGATCAGTATAAATATTCAAACGTTCCAGGAGCAGCGGGAACAGTGCTTCTGCGGTAAAATCTGAGAGCACAACAATACCGCCGTATTTTGATACATACATACCGGCAACCAGTGCTTCCATATCAACATTGGAGGCCATCTCACAGGGAAAGGAGATGGTTGGATAACCGACTGCACGGTTGCTGTCCTTCAGGGCAGATCGACGCAAAGCTACCTGATCTTCAAGGGCCTGTTTCAATTCACGTGATCCAGGATCAAGGATAAGGTCTTTCAGCCCCATTGCTGTCAATTTCTCCGTAAGAGCAATAAGCCCGTCAATGGAGTCAGCCTTTACTGCCAGTGGAAGATTGTTGTCCAGTGCCAGCTTTCCGAATGCTTCCGCATTTGCTTCTGTTGCAGCATAAATGAGTGGATTTTTAAAACCACAGGCTTCAATGCCTGCAGCCATTACATCAGCATTGTCACTCATCAGAATGACGTTGAATTCTGATTTCTCAGCCACAAGCTTGGCAATCGCTGCGAAGCTGTCCTTGTCACCACTGACGTCCTTGACCGCTGCCAGCTCAGGTCTCAGGTTCAGACCAACACGTTCGTATTGGATTGCATTCCAGACCTTCAGCTTCGCTTCCACGTCGGCAACCGCCATATCTGAAGCTATGAGCCCCGCAAACAGTGTTGGGTTATAAAATGTTTTCTCATGCCGATAGAGTACCGTCTCTCCACCTGTCTTGGCTGCACGAACACCTTTACCAAGAGCCACCTGCCTGATAGGCGGTGCAGAAGCCTCTTCCAACTGGGCTCGCGCCTCGTCAGAAACATAGGGACAAGCATCAAGCTCTGCTTTACCAGAAGCGAGATTCATCGCAAAGGCAAGACATGTCGGAACTCCGCACTCCTTGCAGTTGGTCTTCGGCAGGAGTTTGAAAATTTGCATTCCTGTTAATGCCATGGGTTTTATCTCCTTATCGTTTATTTGGGTCAGGAAAGCAGGGTCGGTCACTGCCGAAACAGTGACCGACCTGAGCCCGATATTATTAGGCTATCAATGACTCCATTTCAAGTGCCGGATGTCCTTTTTCCTGGAGGAATGGGAGAATTTCGTCCTCTGTGACGCCCACTGTTTCATCAGCGATCATATCAGCGAAATTGTCGATTCCCATCTCCTTACCTCTGGTATTGAGGCGATCATAAATCTCATCCTTGAGGACTTTTGGCATCCAGACAAGTCTCAATAATCCACCATCACCCAGTATAAATTTCTTCTGGGTAATATTGAATTTTGAATGACCGACAAACCCCGGTGAAGATGCACCACCACCCATAACGCCTGCCAGGGTAGTAAACTTCATACCGCATGGAGTATCGCCAGCGTAATCACGTCCAACCGTCATAATACCATTACAGGCTGGCAGCATGGCTGCAATAGCCTCACAGCAACCACAGGTTGTCATCGGGGCATTGACCATGGAATAGAAGTTGTAAGTTTCAACTGCACCTTTAGACGCTGCCTTAATGAACTCATCAACGCCTTCGAACCGTCCGAGTACCGGGTCAAGTATTTTGCCTTTATTAATCGGCTGGTTCGGCCCGGTTGGATTAATCTCAAAAGAGGCTTTACAGTCCATCCAGTTGTATGCGCCACAGAGTCCGGTCCTTTCAGGGCTGACACTGCAGACATGACTCGGGGCAAACGATTGACACAGCGTACAGGAATAGAAGAGCTCAACGTCTTCATCTGTCATGGTGTCGACACGTTCATCACGCGTCTTGTATTCGGCACGCGCACGCTTTGTCAGTTTATCCACATCTTCCTTCTTGGTAAAGAGTGTCACCTGAACTTTATCGACAATTTTCTGGAAGTCCTGATGGAACTTGGCATGAAGGACAACACCGATATCCTTCAGGGTAAAGCCTTTCTCAACACCTGCCTTACCAATACGAACCCAGGCTATATCACGCTGTCCGATATGCATGATACCCTGGATATAGTTGATCAGATGATGGATCTGACGCTCCATGATCGGCTCGAAATCAGTCTGAAATTCACGACCGGCGATCTGCACATAGATACCAAGCGGCAGTGTATCACCTTCTTTGATATCTCCAAGATCAGGTCCGATGATTTCAACTTTTCCATCTTCGATTTCACCCATTTCTGCCATCTTGACGAGCTCTGTACACCGGGTTTTACCGCCACCCATCTGAGCGTGAAGGTCTGCTCCTCTGACTCGCTCACCTTCAAACGCAGGTCCGAAAGCACAGGGGATATCGATCTCAGTGACGTTAATTTTAAGTCCCCTGACTTCAACTGACCTCTGGCAAATCTCGTCGTGAGGGACATTGGCTACAACATGCTCATAGGTACAAATACCGGTTGGCAGAATCTCAGGAATATCGGTGTCAGCAAGCGTCGGGAAGCCCCAGTTAACACAGCCGGCTGCCGCAACAGCCCACTCGGTTCCAACATCACCAAGAGCGTTGACAAATGCAAAAATTCGATTCTTGTTGTACATCAACATCCTGTGATAATCACCTGGCTCAACACCACCAAATGCCATGGCAGCCCTGTTGGCAAAACCAAGAGCAAATACTGCAGAGGAGATATCCGGACCAAAAGGAACGATTCGGGTATTCCAGCCGACCTGCATACCAGCTTCAAGGCACTGTTCCACGGCAGTCTTACCATTGTGGTTGGCCGCACAGAAGATATAGAGGCTCTTCTTCTGGTAATCCTCTATAATCATTTTGGCAGTTTCTGCATCCGGCGCTGCGCCGACAACGGCTGCAAATCCAGGTGCAGAACCATCAACGAACTCCACACCGCGTTTCCTGAGAATGGTATCATCAGCAGGACCAACCCATATTTTGCCCGCATCGATATCCGGATCTTCGGTAAAGGTGTAAAAATCAGGTTCCCTCAGAATCCTGAGGGCCTCTTTGATCTCATAGGCAAATATTCCAGCCATACCTGCATCAAGCAGAGGGCCGAGATACGGTAGATGGTTACTGCCCTTTACATGAGGCGGTAATAAACCCCTGGCAAACTCCAACGGTTTTTTGAGATCTTCCAGCGTCTCAACTTTCATTCCGGTCAGTGAATAAATAACCGGCAGATAATATGCGGTATTGCCAAAGCCAACCTTGGTGGAAGCGTCATTGGCCTGGAGTGCCTTCTCAAGTTCACCCTCTACCTGGGAAACTACCTTATATCCGCCCTGTATCGCTGCAAATGCTACTAATCTTGACATGCCTTCCTCCTTCTTTGAGGATTATTATATTAGTTCATTGATTTCTGGTCGAATTGTTATTCCATTCCCAGGGCTTGTCTGTCCGCCATATCCATCAAGACACGCTCACGAGCCTTATCAATACCAAGCTCCTTGCGTTTCTTGTCGATATGAGCAATCATCTTGTGAGCATGCTTAATTGGATCCGGCTCACAATCCCACTTGCCACCGAAAATTTTCTCCATCTCGGTGTAGAGATAATCCTTGAATTCCGGTGCTCCTTCAAGCGGCATATGATAACCGAATACGGTATAAACGCCCGAAGCCACAAAATATTGTCCAATTGAGATTGCCTTCTCACTCATCCACTCCGGAGCACTGCCTGCTGCGGGAAGATCGCAGATATCATCGCCAAGTCCACCTGCATTTACAACCTCTGTTGCGGCCAGGAGAATACGACTGTTATCGACACAGGAGCCGAGGTGCAGTACCGGTGGAATACCTACGGTCTCACATACTTCAGCAAGACCCGGCCCACAATGAACTGCCGCAGCGCCTGGTGTCAGCAGCCCATGGACACCGGCCGCAATCGCACTACAGCCTGTTGTTAAAACAATGACATCATTTTTAATCAGTTCTTTAATAAGAACAATATGTTCCTCGTTATGCTTGGTCCTGGCGTTATTACAGCCGACAACACCGGCAATACCGCGAATACGGCCGTTGATGATATTATCATTGAGTGTGTAATAATCACCACGGAAAGAACCACCAAGGTGGTATTTGATTGATTCAACACCAAAACCGGCAATCTGGGTGGTCTTATGCTGTGGAATCATGATATCGGCACCACGATTCCCATAGTTCTCAATGGCCATCTTGACGATGCGAATGGCATCTTCCATGGCGTGATGCTCGTCAAACTCTATATGAATGACGTTTTCCTGCTCCATCTTGGCAATTGGATGGGTGGTGATCAGTTTTGTATGGAAACATTTGGCCACATTTGCCAGGTTCTGGAAAATACACTGAACATCGACAACCATGGCATCACAGGCACCGGTAATAATTGCCAGTTCCTGCTGCAGAAAGTTTCCTGCCGGTGGAATTCCATGACGCTGGAGGATTTCATTGGCTGTACAGCAGATACCACTGAGCTGGATACCTTTGGCTCCTTTTTCCTTGGCATAGCCGATCAGTTCCTGGGATTGAGTAGCAGCAACGATCATCTCGGAGAGCAGCGGCTCATGACCATGAACAATAATGTTAACATGATCCTCTTTCATAACACCCAGATTTGCTTCAGCCTGCAATGGAGTCGGGCTGCCGAACATAACATCCTGCAAATCAGTACCGATCATTGAACCACCCCAGCCATCTGCCAACGATGCACGGGTTCCTTGCTTCATCAGGTTTTTGTAATCCTGATCAACACCCATATGGGTTCGATGCATGATCTCAACAATCTCTCGATCGACATTACGTGGTTCGACACCTTGCTTCTTCCATTTGTCCTGCAAAGGCTGTGGAGCTCTTTTCAGATATTTAATATGTCCTGCAGGTTTTCCCCACTCCCCATACGCAGCTTCAGCAACGCCCAGTGCGATCTCATCAAGATCACGATCCTTAGTTTCTCCATCAACCTCGACAGTCGTTGCAACATCAAAATATGGTGCAATCTGGATCAGCTTTGCAGGATCTTTAATGGTATAATCCTTAGTCTCTTTACGCGCTACAGAGAGAAATGTTTCTGCAACACCACGGCCATGATCGGAATGCGCTGCAGCACCTGCTGCTATCATCCGTACAAAGTTTCGAGCACAGATCGTGTTTGCCGTCGCTCCACACAGACCTTTGCGGGTATCCTCTCCCTCGATACCACCCTTCGGTAGCGGCAGTCGGCATGGTCCCATCGCACAGTTCTTGCAGCAGATCCCCTGCAGACCAATGGCGCATGGCTTCATCGTCATCGCTCTGTCAAAAACAGTCTCGATTTGCAGTTTTTGGGCTCTCGCTATCATTTCCTGAGTTGAAGGCTCGATTGATGCCTCTCTCGGATCAGCGAGTTTCGGATCTTTAGCGGTTTTTTTTGTTAGTTCTGCCATTTGATGTTCCTCCATCTATAGTTTCTTAAATATCCGCCGATATTGTGAACTTAAAACTGACCAGGTTATCCTCGTTTATGGAACCTGTTCAGCATTTCAAGAATTTTTTCCTGCTCTGTCTTCTGAACAGCTGCAGCACTAATGGTCTCTTCTTCTTCATCGTCCCTGGCCGGTCTGCTGGCCGCTAACAGGGCACGTTCCTTGGCCCGTTTTGCCTGCAGATCCTTCTCCTCTGCATCCCGTGCCGCTTTAGCATCGGCCACTGCTTGTTTCTCCCCTGCAGCTTTGGCTTCGGCATCAGCTTTAGCTTTTGCCTCAGCTTCTTCTTTTGCCTTTGCTGCTGCCGCTGCTTTTGCTTCCGCATCCGCCTTGGCTTTTGCTTCTGCATCGACTTTGGCCTGAGCGTCTGCCTCTGCTTTTGCCTTGGCAGCAACTTCAGGATCTACAGCAGCTGCAGCAGGCTCTTTTTTCTCAGGCGCAGGCTTTGCTTCTGCTTTTGGTTTTTCGGCAGGAGCCGCTTTGGCCGGCGCTTCTTTTTTGGCCGCAGGAGCCGCTTTTTTAGCAGGAGCCGCTTTTTTCTCTTCCTCGATGGTGAGATCAAGCTCAGGGGCAAGGGCTGCAAAATCAATTGAGACATCAGCCAGTTTCTTGGCTATGGGAGCTGTATCCATGACAGATCCACCGTCTCCAAGTGCCGTTATGAAATCTTTGGTCAACCGGATAGCTTCCGGATGCCGCATTATTAAGATATTCGATCCGGCGAGCAGATAGGTGACTGCACCAACCGCTTCCATAAGAATACCGCGCTTCTCAGGATCACCGAGTATGGGCGCTTCATCTGCAGTCTGTTTGGCTTCCTTGCATTTCCAGACTTCGTTACCGAGATTGTTGATAATCGGGTATTGGAGTTTGTCATCTCCCTGGGTCATGGCGGCCATGCCGAGGCGTTCCATTACCGAGTAGGAATACTCCATACCGTAACCAAGTCCGCCGGTTGTTGGATCAACAACGACCCGCTCCATCGGCATACCGAAGTTTTCCAGCAATATATTGACCTGTTTTGCCAGGTTTACATCAATGGGGGACGAAGAAATGAGACTATGACCGTAGCCCATGGCGGCGGCGGCTATACCTTTGAAGTTCTTTTCGTCAACCGGCCCAAGCAGAAGGTTGTCGTTCTGGCAGGCCTCGCAGACAGCCTTGAAGACCTCTTCGTCTTTATCGGGAGATGCGCATCCCCAGACGATGAGCGGTACATCGATCGCATCAGACACCTTTTTTACGGTCTCGGCCGCTGACGCAGGGCTGGCGTTCTTGTCGTTAGGATCGATACTCTTGAGCTGAATTACCACAGCGTCTGCGCCATAGCTATCCACACATTTCTTGGCCCATGCAGCCGGGTCAGACAAAACATCTTGGAATGGGGCTCGAGCCGATTCCGCCCAGTCATCCGGCTCCATGTCCCAAATTTCCATTGCAATGATGGGCTTGTTGGGCATGTCACCTTCAAATATGTAAAACGGATAACATGTCTCGCCACCAATGATAATGGCAGAATCTCCCTTACCAATGGAAATTTCTTTGATGCCGCCGGTATAGGATTCCTTTTTTATTTCAAATCCCACTTTAGCCTCCTTGCAATTGAAAATTTAATCTCCGGAGGGCTCAACGCTGTTTTTTGAACGGCTCTGAAAAGTCTACCGTCCAAAACGCACAACACCGCCCTCCCATCTTCCAGACAAACTAAAAAGCAGAGGTACAAAATAATAGAATATTGAGTATTTCCTGTTGAACTTTAGGCACACCCATCTTCTTAACGTATCGTGGTTCAGATTTCAAACCAAATCATTCATTTCATTGTCGCGGCAACAGCTTTCCATCCCTCAATTCTCTCTCTGACTCCTGGAAATTTCTCGATTTCCGTATGAGGAAGAAACATTGCTGCGATATAGTAATCCATATAGGACGGAGTCTCCGAAAGTTCAAAATTGGTCATTTTTCTGGTTACCTCGAAAACATCCTTCCTGATCCTGTTGGTAAGTGAGCTCATGCGAGCTCCCATCAGAGAGCCATTACCGATAAATATTACCCGTTCGGGCTCTATTTCCGGCAGCAAACCAATGGTCATCGCTTTTTCAAGATCTATATAGCTGCCAAAACCACCGGCCAGGATAATTCGCTCTATATCATCCATACTCAGGCCCACTTCCTCAAGAAGCGTCATACAGCCACTGTATACGGCACCTTTGGCGCGTATAAGGTTGTCTATATCTGTTTCGGTGATGGCAAGGTCGCGATCAATCTGGCTATCCTTCTGCCAGGCAAGAACGTACTCCCATACACCGTTTTTTTCTCTTATCCTCTCTGTCTCCAGTTCCCGGTTGAATTTACCCCGGTTATTGATAACCCCCATCTCAAACATTACTGCCGTCATGGTTATAAGCCCGGAACCGCAGATACCTCTTGGTCTTACGTCTCCGATGGTCAGCAGCATCGGCTCATAGGTGAGTGGATCTATCGAAAAATCTTCAATGGCTCCTTTTGCCGCCCTCATTCCAAACTCGATGCCGCCCCCCTCAAAAGCAGGGCCTGCAGAACAGGCAGTGCAGGCAAGCCAGTCCTTGTTGCCGACAACGATCTCAGCGTTTGTACCGATATCGAGAAACAGGGTCAACTCCTCCTCCCGGTACATGCCAGTCCCCATTATACCAGCAACAATGTCTCCCCCGACATAGCTGGAGATAGCGGGGTAGAGCAGTGCAATTACGTGATCATCGACATCCAGACCAATCGTTGCAGCCCTGAAAGGCGGATAGAGTGTGGACGCCGGCACATACGGTGCTCTGCGCAGCGGGCGGGGATCGATGGCAAGCAGCAACTGGGTCATGGTGGTGTTGCCGGCCAAGGTAATGGTTGAGATATTCTCCCGGGCAACACCTGCACTTGCTATAATCTTGCCAAGAGCCTTGTTGATAGTATCGACAACTGTTTTCTGCAGGGTTTCCAGGCCACCGGGTTTCTCGGCATATACAATTCTACTGATGACATCTTCGCCATAACTGATCTGACCATTGAAATCGCCAGCCTCACCAAGACACTCACCGGTTCCAAGGTCGATCAACTGCCCATAAATTGTTGTGGTGCCTACATCAAGGGCAATGGCGTAATTTTTATCAGTGGTATCACCCGGCTGTACTTTTGTGATCTGTGACTTACCATCACTTCGAACCGGACGCACGAGGGTTACGGTTACCTTGAAGTCATTTTCCCTGAGAACAGCCGGCAGGCTCCTGATCACCGGGAGCGTCAACTCCAGCTTATGTTCGTCCCCTTTCAATTTGAGATGTTCGATCAGCCTGGTGACATCAGGCATATGGTTCTGGGCATCCGGGGGTATCAACTCAAGATAGATTTTCTCAACGGGTGGGATAAAAAGACCCTGCTCCTTGAGACTATCAAAGTCCATCTGCTTAATTGACGCGGTACGACGGGGAGTGACTTGTTTGTCGAAGACACTTCGATCTATGGATGATTCGGCTGGAATGCGGACTGTAACATCTTCGGAAACGTGCGATAAGCAGGCCAGACGGTAGTTTTTTTCCCTGTCCTCGTCACTCAGTCGCTCTGACAGACCATCCTGGATGACGCCCTTTTCAACAAGGACCCGGCACTTGCCGCAAACACCTTCTCCACCGCAGGAAGCATTGATGTGTACCCCTGCCTGCAGGGCTGTCCGGATAAGGCTGTCTCCCTCAGAAACCTCAACGGTTCTGTTGTGAGGAAGAAATGTTACCTTGCATCTGCTCATCCGGGCTCCAAAGACAAAAATTAACCACAGTCGGCTCTTTCTTCACAATCCCGCCTACTCTACCTAATAAATAATTTTTTTAAAAAAGAAATCTTTAGCCTACCCGGCCCCTTCTGGATAGACCAGGTATCCAAGCGAGCCAAGGTGCAAATTTTAGGTGTTTCTTTTGGTTTAATAACTTGACCAAGGGAGAAACATTAATTTTTGTGCTTATGATAAATATATTAGATGAAGGGGTTATAACGAATCGGCCACAGTAACTCCCTGCTCGATGGCTCGCTGGGCATCAAGCTCGCCAGCTTCCAGAGCACCGCCGATAACATGATATCTGTCATCCTCCCCTTTCAGCACATCCATGAGTTCACGTTGCGACTCCTGACCGGCACAGACCACAATATGGTCAACCGCCAGCAGCTGGGTCGTTCCGCTGTGACTGATCCCGAGCCCCTCGTCGGTAATGCCAAGATATTCAACACCATTCCAGAACTTCACCCTGTTCCTTTTCAATACCGACCGGTGAATCCAGCCCGTCGTTTTCCCAAGGCCTATGCCAGGCCTGGCTTTCTTTCTCTGGAGCAGATGAACCTCACGCTTTGGATTAACGGGCTTGTTCTTGATCAGTCCCCCCGGCTGCGTATAGGCTCTGTCAACACCCCACTCTGAGAGAAAACAATCCACGTCACTGCTTGAAGATCGTTCGGCCAGGAGAAAAACAGCCATATCAAAGCCAATGCCTCCGGCACCGATAATCGCCACTCTGTCACCAACTTCTACTTTACCCAGAATAACTTCATCATAGTAAACGACATTGGCATTACGCGCTCCGGGAATACCGATAACACGGGGCCGAACACCTGACGCCAGTACCACTTCATCAAACCCTTCCAGATCTGTATTTGATGCACGACAGTTCATTTTGAGCTGGACACCCAGAAGTTCAAGCTGACGAGAATAATAGCGCATTGTTTCCTGGAACTCTTCTTTTCCGGGGATCAGGCGGGCGAGACGAAATTGTCCGCCAATCTCTTCTGAAGCCTCAAACAATGTCACCTGGTGTCCCCGGGCAGCCGCCGTCGTTGCACAGGCCAGGCCGGCCGGACCGGCCCCGACGACAGCAACACGCTTGACGGTTTCTGCTTGTTTCAGCGGAATAATCGACTCATTACAGGCACGGGGATTAACCAAACAGGTAGCGGTTTTTCTGGAGAAAATGTTATCCAGGCACGCCTGGTTGCAGCCAATACAGGTATTTATTTCATCCACCCGGCCTTCCTCTGCCTTTTTGACCCATAGAGGATCTGCAAGAAACGGCCTGGCCATGCTGACCATATCAGCACATCCTTCTGACAGCGCAGCTTCTGCTACTGCCGGCATATTTATACGGTTTGTGGTTATCAGCGGAATTGAAACCTCCCCCATTAACCGTTTGGTAACCCAGGTAAAGCCTGCACGCGGGACCATCGTTGCAATTGTCGGAATTCTTGCTTCATGCCAGCCGATCCCTGTATTGATAATTGTCGCACCACTTTTCTCAATTTGACGAGCAAGTTCAACGACCTCTTGCCATGAGCTGCCATCAGGGACCAAATCCAGCATCGACAGTCGATAGATGATGATAAAGTCACTTCCTACTTTATCTCGTATCCCCCGAACAATTTCGAGCGGCAGGCGGATACGGTTTTCAAATGTTCCACCCCACTCATCACTACGGCGATTTGTCTTTCTGGCTATAAACTGGTTGATCAGATACCCTTCCGAGCCCATTATTTCAACCCCGTCATAGCCCGCCTGATGGGCCAGATCTGCACAATTAATAAAATCTTTTATGGTTCCCCTTACTCCCCGCGAAGACAACTCCCTCGGGCGAAAGCGGTTGATGGGTGCTTTAATTCGTGACGGAGCAACACAGAGCGGATGATACCCATATCTGCCGGCATGAAGGATCTGCATACAGATTTTACCGCCCTTGTCGTGAACGGCATCGGTAACAAGCTGGTGACCTGCCAGTTGCGAACTGGTCGCCAGTCGAATCGAGAATGGAGCGATCCAGCCTGCTCTGTTCGGTGCAACGCCACCGGTAACAATAAGTCCGACCTCTCCTTCAGCGCGCTTGGAGTAATAACAGGCCATCCGTGAAAAGCCATCTTTCTCCTCTTCAAGACCGGTGTGCATCGACCCCATCAAAACCCTATTCTTTAATGTGGTAAAGCCCAGGTCCAGCGGCTTGAACAAGTTGGGAAACAATGTTGTCTTTTCCATAATCTCAATGTACGGTTAATTTTCAGACAGGCAGATCCCTCCCCAATGACGAACAAACAGTTGTTACATCCCCTGATTGATCGACCATTGAACAAGGATCTTGCCTTCTATGGTTTCATCTTTATTATAAAAGACAGTACCAATCTTAAATCAATAATTTCAACGCAAGGTCACCATGCATTACCAAGGCAACATTTTTCGTCCTCCCAGCGAAGCAAACAGCATTCTCCTCCAGGTTACAACCGGCTGTTCACATAATAAGTGTACATTCTGCGCGATGTATAAAGGCAGCAGGTTTTCCATTAAAAGTGACGACATAATCTTTGCTGATATTGAATTTGCAGCAACTCACTGCAGGCGCCAAAACAGGCTGTTTCTCTGCGATGGTGATGCCTTAATCCTCCCCCAGCAAAGACTTGTCCGCATATTGACCGAGATCAAAACAAAACTGCCATGGGTGAACCGTGTTGGCGTATATGCAAACACTAAAAGTATCAAAAGAAAAAGCGTAGCGCAACTCGAGGAGCTTAAAAACCTCGGCCTGCTCATCGCATATATGGGCCTTGAATCTGGCGATGATAGAACGCTTGAGGATATCAACAAAGGTGCAGACTCTGGACAGATGATAGAAATGGGGGGAAAAATAAGATCTGCTGGAATCAAGCTCTCTGTTACCGTTTTGCTTGGCATCGCCCAGAAAAAGCGCTCACATATCCACGGCAGGGAAACCGGCCGTGTTTTAACGGCGATTGACCCCGAGTACGTCGGCGCACTCAGCCTGATGCTCAGTGACGGCACCCCTCTCCACCGCAGCTGGAATGAGGGAACCTGGGAGTTGCCTGGTCCCCAGGAAATGCTTGAAGAGTTGAAAGTCATGTTGATTAACACTGAACTATCCAACGGTTACTTCCATGCAAATCATGCCTCCAACTACCTGCCGATTAAAGCAAAGCTTCCCGGAGACAAAGCAAAAACACTCAGGCTTATCGAACAGGCTCTCCAGGGTTCAGTGAGCCTTAAACCCGAGTATATGCGTGGGCTCTAATAACGTTTCATCATTCGAGCCTGCAGGATCTAACCCCGCAGGCTCGATTATCCATTGCTCAAAATTTATAGCTGACACCACCGGTAACAAGAATTGCTGAGGCATCAGTGAACTCACCCAAAATGGTAGCGTTGTTCACCTTACGGCTCTCCTTGTAGTCATAGAGTGCCGAAA
>CAZOWJ010000035.1:0-36502 GCA_964583415.1 uncultured Desulfocapsaceae bacterium | reverse complement strand
GTAAAAAACAATATTGCTTACGGAAGCCTTGAGAAGTCGATGAAGGATATAGAAAATGCCGCAATAGCAGCGCATGCCTTCGATTTCATTAATAACCTTCCGAATGGTTTTGATACAATTATAGGTGAAGGGGGTGCACGACTTTCAGGAGGTGAACGTCAAAGAATTTCGATCGCCCGCGCCCTGTTAAAAAATGCTCCCATACTGATTCTTGATGAAGCGACATCAGCTCTCGATACTGAATCAGAACGTGAGGTACAAGGCGCTCTTGAAAACCTGATGAAAAACAGAACCACCTTTGTTATCGCTCATCGTTTATCAACCATTAAAACCGCAGATCGTATTATTGTCATAAAGAACGGAACAATTGCTGAAGATGGTACTCATGATGAACTTCTTTCAAAACGCGGCGAATATGAACTGCTCTACAATATGCAATATAATTAACAAATGGTACCCGGGTCATACCCGGGGGCCAGTTCGGTCCTCTGTCTGAAATGAGTCGACTTCAATCTTTTCTTTCTGACAGCAATAAGGTCAACCGAGTTGTCGGGTTAGGGTGTTTATGCATTTGCCTTGCTTGCTTTTTTACCCCACTATCGACATCACTGATGGGAATTTTTTCCACACTTGCACTCCTCTGCTGGATTGTTTCCGGACATTTTATCTCTATTGGTAAATATTTAAGGAGATATCCCGCAGCAGGTGTTTCTCTGCTGTTTTTCTTTTTCATGTGCCTTGCCATCTCCTGGTCACCAGCCGAAATCATCGAAAGCTTAATTACCTTGAAAAAATATAGAGAACTTTTTTTGCTGCCCGTCTTTGTCTCGATGCTGTCGTTATCGCAACGATACAGGACATTAGCTGAATATAGTTTCATTGCCGGGTGCTTTGCCCTGATGATAATCTCGTATGGCATAGCGTTTGGAGTGGTACCTGAAGATCGATACGGTCATTCAATCGTGTTCCATATAACTCATAATTTTTTTATGGCTGTACTTTCATTCTGGTCCCTGCACTATGCATTTGCTTCAATCAGGTATCGATGGGTATGGATTGCTGTTTTTATACTTTCAATTATTAACATTTTTTACATCGCTCCGGGCCGCACCGGAATGCTCGTGTTCAGCTGTTTAATGATTCTGTTTATGTTTCAGAGATTATCCCGCAGAAACTGTCTGATCGGATTTGTTCTGTTCTGCTCAGCTGTCGCAGCCATATACTATACCTCGGATAATTTTGCCGGCCGGGTTAACGAGGTTGTAACTGAAGTTAAGAATTATGAGCCGGGAAAATCAAGGACGTCTATAGGACAGCGATTTGACTGGTACCGTTCAGGTATGACGTTAATCAGGGAAAAACCGATCTTGGGACATGGCACCGGTTCATACCCCTATGTTCAGGAACGAGTCACAGCAGATTCAAAAATTAAAGAAACTGACAATCCCCACAATGAATTTTTGTTTCTCACCATCCAGTTTGGCCTGGTCGGTTTGATGTTGTTTTTTACATTGATTGGAGCCCAGATATTTTTTTCCAGACAAATAGCAAAGCAAAAGCAGATGCTCCTGCATGGTGTTATTCTGTCTATGGTCAGCGGCAGCCTGATAAACTCACTTCTTTTTGATTCCCAACAGGGTCATTTCTATCTCTTTATGTCAGCCGCCCTGATGACCGCACAGTCTTCAGACCACTCATTATAGTTCAGAAAGATTTGATTCCAGGGTCGAGATCTCGGTTCCCCCTGGGCACCTATAATAAATTAATGTTCAGATATTTTATATTTTTTAAAGAGTTCCTTATAGAGAGAAATTGTTTTTTCACACATGGAATACGTTGAAAACTTCATGTTTGCCATCTCCCTCCCTGCCTTACCGAATTTGTTCAAAACATCTTTTGATTCCAGAGCAGTGCACAAACCGGCAGCAAGGTCCCGAGCATCACCCGGCTGCACCAGCCAGCCGGTAACCCCGGGAGTTACCGTTTCGAGACTGCCGCCATGGGCAGTCGCCACGACAGCTTTTCCCATGGCCATTGCCTCAATGGTCGTCCGTCCGAAGGCCTCTGGCTCACGCGAAGATGCTGAAACAACAACATCTGCAAGCATAAGAGCTGCGGCCATATCATCGCAGTGTCCGACCATACTCACCACCTCCTGAAGATCGTGCTGGTTGATCATCGTTTCAAGCTGCTGAGTAAAATATTGGTTTTCTAAGGTGTCTCCAACGATATAAGCCTGGAATTTCATGTTTTTCATCAACGACAAGGCCTCAATAAAGGTATCCTGCCCCTTCCATGGGGTGAGTCGTCCCGGCAACATGATGACCGGAATATGGGCTCTTACCCCCCATTTCTGTCTAAATCGCGCAATTCTCTCCTCCGAGACCGCCTTGGGGTCGAATATGTCCTTGTCTACCCCTCTGTAAATAAGGGTAATGCCATTTTTAACCCCATACTTTTCTCTGATATGGTTTTCAATCCCTTTTGATACTGCGATTTTCCCCATACCTTTGGTCATAATCGCACTGTATCGATTTACAGAATAAAATCCGTGAAATGTCGTCACCAGAATAGGTCTCTTGTCTTTCGGCAGTGTTTTCCATACTATATAACCAAGCCAGGCCGGCATTCTTGAGCGAAGATGTAAGATATCAATCTGCTCCCTGAGCAGAAACCTTCTCAGTGGCAGAAAATATCTGATAATGGCCGGACTTTTGGTACCGATTCCCCAGCAGAGATGAATACTCCCTTCTCTGACGAGTTGATCCACAAGCCTCCCGCCACCGGAGACGACAAATGACCGATGATTATTTTGTGACAAATATTTGCCAAGTTCAAGAGTACCCCGCTCAACGCCACCTCCGTCAAGATCTGGCAGTAATTGTGCAACGGATAATATCTTCCCTGACTTGCGGTGGGTTTTTTCCTGGATAAGATCTTCATACAGGGCGACTGTCTTTTCACACATCCTCAAGGCAGTGAAATGTTTCTGCACCCATGCTCTGCCTTTTAAGCCAATCTCCTTGAGTTCTTCTTTCTTTTCAATTGCATTGCGCAGGGCATCTGCAAGTGAGGCTGGGTCAGCAGGATTAACAAGCCATCCAGTCTCTTCATCACGTATGGTCTCAAGACTCCCGCCATGTTTCGTGGCGATAATTGGCTTACCCATTGCCATAGCCTCAATGGCTACTTTACCAAAAGCTTCCGGCTGACTTGAAGATGCCGAGACCACAAGGTCAGTTATACTGAGAGCAGCTGGCATGTCTTCACAATGACCGACAAGTCTAACCTTGTCACCAAGCTCCAAACGATCAATAAGGTCCCTTAATTTTTTTGTAAATGAAGGGTTGTCCTCCGTATCGCCGACACAGATGGCAATAAAGGAGAGGTCTTTAATTTTGGCGAGCGCCTCAACAAAGATATCCTGTCCTTTCCATGCAGTCAATCGCCCCGGCAACATGATAACAAGCCTGCTGCCGTCTATCTTCCAGCGCTGTCTGAGCACATCCGAGCGTGTTAACTGAATTCTCTCGGGGTCAAACAGCTCTTCTTGATAACCGCCATGAATGAGCTCTATCCTGGCTGGATCGAGTTCATAGCTTTCAATGATATGCTTTTTTATGACATTGGATACGGCGATAACCCGCTCACCTTTGGTCATGATTGTTGAATAAGAATTGACCGAATAAAAACCATGGAAACTGGTAACCAATGCAGGACGCATTGAAACGTCGAGCATCTTCCAGGTAAGGTAGCCAATCCAGGCAGGCAGCCGGGATCTCAAGTGAAGAACATCTACTCCTTCATCAATTAGAAATTTACGTAACTTGGGGAGGTACTTCAAACATCTTAAATTTTTATCTCCGATGTTTTTCCATAAAATATGCTCAACACCCTGTTCTTCAAGTTGTCTGACCAGTCGGCCTCCCCCTGAAATAACAATGGAGCGATGTCCTTTTTTAGCAAGATATACCCCAAAATCAAGGGTTTCACCCTCGACTCCACCTTCATCCATTTCCGGCACGAGCTGTATTATAGTAAGTTTTCTGGCCACCATCTTTTCAATATTTCTTTTGCGCACCTTTCAGACTCGTTTAACAAGCCCGTTTCATGATGAAACGACGTCCCGTCAAGGTACTGGTTTAAGGTAATGACTCTCTTGATGTCGATCAGGTAATTGAGACTGTATAGAAATTTGTTATCCTTCTTCTTCCAGTCAACTGGAATGATTCCCACCCTGCAGCCGGCAGTTAAAGCCTCATACACCATAGACATGGAGTCCCCGGTAACCCAGACGGTTTTATTAAAAGAGTACTGTTGTTCAATCCAGCCAAGTTCGGTTCTGAGAAATGGAATATAACATATATCCGGTAGTTCCTTAACCAGTGAACAAAGTAATCTGTCAGTTTCATCCGGTGTACGGGGTGAGGTGGAAATGGTCCATTGCTGGGTTTTTGAAAAACGTACAAGCTTTCTAATGTCCAGCAATAGTTTTTCGCTGTTCCAGCGGTGAGAACGTTCATCTTTGCCACCGATAAGAATCATGCTTTTGCTATCGTTATGTGAATTTTTATTTTCTGCTATATTCGGGGGACCTATGGTTTGCAGTATATTCGGTCCTGTACCAATCCGATCATGAACAGGAACGAAACATAAATCGAATTTATCTCTGATAAGTGGTGATGGTGACATACAGGTAACCCCGTAGCCACCGAATTTTCTTTTGCAGGATAAAATTGGGATGTGTGTGCGCGAACCGCTACCAATTATCACATCTGGTTTAATATTGGTGATACCAGGAGTGTCAAGATTACAGAAATATTTAACATAATTGAATATGTCAAATATAAATCCTTGTGTCTTCACCGACACCTCGACAACTTCAACTTCAACAAAGTGTCGCAGAGACTGGACAATACCCATGGATTGTTTTTCATGACCGGGTCGGCCATCTCGAAAAAGGACTATTTGAAGCGTCTTCATAAATCTGCCCTTTAATGCAGGTCCCCATTAAAAACAGTCATAACAGAGTTGAGGGGTTTTCTATTTATGAATTTTAAACTATTAGCGCTGAGCAGGATTGGCGCCAGGCTGGGTCGGCTTCCTGTTTCCTCCCCCGGCCAGTTTGACAATTATCTGATTGGATTTAAGAAGGCGTGAGGTCATTGTTTTAAATAAATGGTTGGAGACATCAGGGTATTTCGTAATAATTTCATCGATCTTGTCACCAGGGAATCGTTTTACGGTGCATCTTCCCTGAGAAATAATTGATGCCGTACGATGTTCACCGGAAATCGAAGCCATCTCACCGAAATACTCTCCAGGTTCGGTAAGCTCGGCAATCTTCTTGCCGCCTTTTACAACAGTGAGTGCACCTCTGATCAGCTTAAAAAAGTCGATATCAGTATTTCCTTCCCTGATAATTGTATCATTATCCTCATATTCTTCGACATCCGGGTTAACCAGGTAAGCAGGGAGACTTTCTTCATGTGCAACAGTCCGACGTAATGCTTCTTCCACGCTGGTTATTCCCTGTCTTACTTTTTTTAACGCAGCATCCCGAAGCGGAGTCATTCCTTCATTAACTGAAATCTTGCGAAGTTGATCCTCCGGCACTTCTGCGCTTATAGCCGTGGCAACCTCCTCGTTAACCTCCATCAATTCGAAGAACCCGACCCTTCCTCGGTAACCAAGTCCATTACATTCCGAGCAGCCTATTGGTCCATAAATTGTCAGATCCTGAACCTCATCCTCAAGAAAGCCCATCTTAAGAAGCTCTTCCGGGGTATGTTTTGCCGGTTTTTTACATGTAGGACAAAGTCTTCGTCCAAGCCTCTGGGCAAGGACCATGGTCACTGATGAAGCAATCATATAGGGAGGTACACCGATATCAACAAGACGCCCGATTGTCGCTGCGCTGTCATTTGTATGCAGCGTGGAAAAAACCAGATGACCGGTCATGGCAGCTTTAATGGCGATCTCTGCGGTCTCGTAATCACGAATCTCACCAACCATAATGATATCAGGATCCTGACGAAGAAACGCTTTGAGTGCAGCCGCAAAGGTCATGCCGACTTCCGGGTTTACATTAACCTGGTTGATACCTTTAAAGTTAAATTCTACAGGATCCTCTGCTGTTAATATCTTAATATCTTCACTATTCAGAGAGTTAAGTGCCGAATAGAGCGTAACCGTTTTACCAGAACCTGTTGGACCTGTTACCAGTAACAATCCCTGTGGGCGAGAGAGACAGCGCTTTAACATTTCAAATGTACTGACCTCAAACCCCAGTTTGGTCAAGTCGACATTAAGCGAACTCTTATCGAGGATACGAAGTACAACCGACTCACCAAACAACGTTGGCAGTGAGGATACACGGAAATCAACAGAACGATTACGGCCCATGCGCATCTTAATACGTCCATCCTGGGGCACACGACGTTCGGTGATATCAAGGCCGGACAGAATTTTCAGCCGGGCGACCATCGCATTTTTGATGGTCAACGGCAGATTCATGGATTTGTAAAGCGAACCATCTTTACGATATCGTACCTGCATGCTCTTTTCGTATGGTTCGACATGGATATCAGAAACCCCATCCTGCACTGCTTTGATAAGAATACCATTAACCAGCTTAATAATCGGAGCATCCGATGCATTAAACTGATCGAGCCCGTCATCCTCTACAGCACTTTCAATTTCAAAATCATCAGCGGCTTCTGCAACAATTGCACCGAAGTCATCAACCTCGGTTATGGACATTTCCTCTTCGACCTCTTCACCGGTAGAAAAGAATGATCGAGCCTCTTCGTCGTCTATTTCATAATACTTTTGATACGCCTCTACAATATCACTCTCGGTTGAAACACAAACGGACAACTCCTTTTTCAACTCATCCTGTAAATCCTCAACTGCTGTGGCATCAGATGGTTCCGCCATGGTGATTTGCAAAGTATTTCCTGCAATTCTAAGCGGAAAGGCTAAATATTTCTTAGCCATCTCGTATGACATCAGCTTGATAGCCTCAGGCGAAGGAGGCTCATCTTTGATAACAGCGGCGGGATAATTATGTTGCCGGCTCAGGAAGGTGAATACCGTGTTGTCGTCAATAAATTCGAGTTGTCGGAGAACAGCACTCATTCGTGTGCCGTTTTTCTGGACTTCTTTTTTTGCAGTCTCAAATTGAGTTGCCGTGATATATCCGGCCTTACTTAAAAGTTCGCCCAGTTTGATTCTGCCGGCACCGGACTGATCTTTTACCGTTTTCTTGATAGAAGATTTTCGTGCCACGTTTCCTGTTGCGACAGCCATAACGTAAACCTGTGAAAAGAAATAGTGTAATATGATTGATATCCAATATCATATTACACTCTTATATAATAAAATTCCAGTAATGGCATGAAAAGACTCCAGCCAGCCTTCCTGATTACGTCAATGTAACTCTGTTAAGGGTTACGCTTGTATGCTTCAACCTCGGTTTCCATGGAAATTTTTTACCTTTAACAATGTGCCCATGCGACCTGAGATATACGCCGTACCAACAAATTTCTTCATCCTTGAGACAAGCGATTTTTACCATTCAAAAGCTCAGTCGGGCCATACAAAACACAATCTAAATGCCCAGGTAACCGTTGTCACTCTCTTCATACAAAAATAGCAGGTGCTTCAGCCGCTATCGATCAAACAATGCTAACTTGCTAGTATGGTGTATGATCCAAGTTTTTCAGGTAAAGATATTGCACTTGCCAAATACTCTTTTGCATGTTAATCCTCAAACATTAAAGTTACATGACTTGTCAATGCTTATGTCATGATATTTTAGCTGTTTAATCACACAAGTGTTTGCCTGTATGGAAACCCTTACGAGTTTATTAAGCCGGTTGGTTCACAACCGGTTCAAGGTTAATAACCTAATAAAGGAGGAATGCTACAATGGCTTATAATGCGGTAGAAATGGCTGACTGGCAGATTTCGGAAGCTGCTGAAAAAAACATGCCCACACCGGAGGAATGGGCAGAAAAAATTGGGTTGCAAAAAGATGAGATGCTCCCTATGGGTCGTCTTGCAAAGGTCGACTTTCTTAAGGTTATTGATCGTCTCAAGGACAAACCCGATGGAAAATACATCGAGGTTACCGCCATCACGCCTACTCCACTTGGAGAAGGTAAAAGTACCACCTGTGTTGGTTTGATGGAAGGTATGGGTATGCGCGGTGTCAACGTTGGCGGTGCTCTACGTCAGCCTTCCGGCGGCCCGACCATGAATGTGAAAGGCACTGCTGCTGGCGGTGGAAACTCCCTTCTCATTCCTATGACCGAGTTCTCACTTGGCCTTACCGGCGATATCAACGACATCATGAACGCCCATAATCTTGGCATGGTGGCAATGACTTCCCGTATGCAGCATGAGCGTAACTACAACGACGAGCAACTGGCACGACTGACCGGCATGCGCCGTCTGGACATTGATCCTACCAGGGTCGAATTCGGCTGGATTATCGATTTCTGTGCCCAAGCGCTACGGAATATCGTCATTGGGCTCGGCGGACGTTTTGACGGTTATACAATGCAGTCTAAATTCGGTATTGCGGTCGGTTCAGAGCTGATGGCTATTCTGTCTGTGGCTACCGACCTGGCTGACCTCAAAGAGCGGATAAACAATATCACCGTTGCCTTTGATAAGAGCGGTAAGCCTGTCACCTGCCGTGACCTTGAAGTTGGTAATGCCATGGCTGCCTTCATGCGAAACACCATCAACCCGACACTGATGTGTACCGCTGAGTACCAACCCTGTTTCGTTCACGCTGGGCCTTTTGCCAACATCGCTGTTGGCCAGAGTTCTATTATTGCCGATCGCGTGGGCCTTAAATGCTTTGACTACCACATTACCGAGTCAGGTTTTGCCGCCGATATCGGCTTTGAAAAATTCTGGAACGTCAAGTGCCGTTTCTCTGGCCTCAAACCTCACGTATCTGTTCTGACTTCCACTATTCGTGCTCTTAAGATGCACGGAGGCGGCCCGCAGGTTGTACCCGGCAAAGCCATGCCTGAGGAATACACCAAAGAGAATCTGCAGCTGGTTGAACAAGGCGTAGAGAACATGGTTCACATGATTGGCGTTATCCGAAAGTCTGGCATCAATCCTGTTGTCTGCGTTAACCGATTCTACACCGATACTGATGAAGAATGCGCCATCGTACGCAAGGCTGCCGAGGCCGCCGGAGCACGTTGCGCCGAGTCAAAGCATTGGGAACTCGGAGGTGAGGGCTCGCTTGAATTCGCCGATACTGTTATCGATGCCTGCAAGGAGGAAAACGATTTCAAGTTCCTTTATCCTTTGGAAATGAAACTTCGTGACCGTGTTGAAGTCATTGCAAAGGAAGTTTACGGCGCAGATGGTGTAGACTGGTCTCCGGAAGCGAACTCAAAGGCGGAAATGTTTGAGAGTGATCCCAAATATGCGGATTTCGCAACCATGATGGTCAAGAGCCACCTGAGTTTGAGTCACGATCCAACCAAAAAAGGTGTGCCGAAGGGCTGGCGTCTGCCTATCAGAGACGTCCTGATTTACTCAGGGGCCAAGTTCCTCTGCCCCTGTGCGGGAACTATCAGCCTGATGCCAGGCACTGGCTCCAATCCGGCTTTCCGACGTATTGATGTTGATCCGGAATCCGGTAAAGTAAGCGGCCTGTTCTAGTTGCGCTAACGGTTTTAATTTTCTATAACGATAAGCAACGAGACTGAGCTATTAGCTTTTTTAAGGCCCGGGGGAAACCCCGGGCCTTTTTGTTTTAGTCTCTTGTAATTTTCTATAGATTCAACAGCTTCCACCGCTGATATGCTGGAATGTCATGCATATTAGCCAATGATTAATTTCATCTATCCAGATCACTCCCCCGGCCAGAATGGTGACATCTCGCGAAGGTCTGCTATAATCTGAGGCATTTTTCCCAGCACAAAGTCTATTTCCTGCTCTGTATTATATGTGCTTAACGAAAATCGTATGGAGCCATGTGCAGCTGTAAAAGGAACCCCCATAGCCCTCAGGACATGGGACGGTTCAAGTGATCCGGATGTACAGGCAGAACCAGATGAGGCGCAGATATTGTATCGATTCATATGCAGCAGAATCGCTTCACCCTCGACAAACTCAAAACTGATATTGGAAGTATTCGGCAGCCGATTCTCTTTATTTCCGTTAAGAAGAGAACGGGGGATTGAGGAGAGCAATCCATCTTCGAGTTTGTCCCGAAGTCGTCTGACCCTGGTGTTTTCTTCTTCCATCATCTCTCCTGCAAGCCGACAGGCTCTGCCAAGGGCGATGATGGAAGCGACGTTTTCGGTTCCGCCTCGTCTTCCATCTTCCTGGTGACCGCCTGACATGAATGGAACGTATGGTGTGCCCTTTTTCACATAGAGAACGCCAACGCCCTTGGGAGCGTGAAGTTTATGTCCTGACAGGGACAAATAATCAATATCCAGTTCTTTTAAATTAATCGGTATCTTACCGACCGCCTGGACGGCATCGGTGTGAAACAGAATTCCACGATTTTTGGCCATTCGGGCCATTTCCTCAATTGGAAAGACAACACCCGTTTCATTATTAGCCCACATCACACTGACTATCGCAGTATCCTCGGTTAAAGCCTTGGCATAATCGTCAAGATCAAGCAGCCCTTCATCCGAAACCTTAAGCCGGGTAACTCTGTATTTGTGACCGGTAAACGAGCTGATATTTTCACAAAGGTTTTTAATAGCCGGATGCTCTACTCTTGTGGTTACAATATGCCGCTTTTCAGGCGCTGCCCGTAAGGCTGCCAGGAGTGCTGTAGAGTCACTCTCCGTTCCACAACTTGTAAAAGTAACTTCCTCTGCATCACAGCCAAGGAGTTGTGATACTTCCTTGCGAGCCGTTTTTACCGCATCCCCAACCTGTCCGCCAAAGGTATGCATACTGGAAGGATTGCCGTAATAGTCAGTAAGATAGGGCATCATCGCCTCTATTACTTCCGGTGCCACCATGGTCGTGGCATTATTGTCCATATAGACGACGCTGTTCTCTGTAGTGGTCATTATTTATCTTCCTCCACAATCAGAGTATCAAGTACAAGTTCACGAAGTTTCTTCTCAACATATTCTTTGAGAGTGGTTTCTGAATTAGTACAGGAGGTGCATGCGCCTCTTAACGAAACTGTTACAAAATCTCCGTCAACATCAATCAGCTCGATATCGCCGCCGTCTTTCCTTAGTTCCGGTCTTATTTCCCTCTCGAGCACTTCTTCTATCTTTTTAATTTTCTGAAGAGCGGTCATCTTCTTTGATTTCTTGACCACCGGTACGATCCTCAGGTCCCCGGAAACTGCTTCCAGTAGGATTGCACGAAGTTTATCCTCACACTTTCCACAGCCACCGCCGGCTTTAGTAAAATTGGTGATTTCCTCTACCGAACGTAAATTTGATTCTTTCACCGCTCTTGAAACTTCGATATCCGTAACACCAAAGCATTCACAGACGATCTCTCCCTCAGCGCTGGGTAAAACAAGCCCTCTATAATCAGCGATGGCTGCTTCCAGTGCTTCCCTGCCCATGACAGAACAGTGCATCTTCTCCTTAGGCAGACCGCCGAGAAAATCCGCGATATCTTCATTGGTTATTTTCTCAGCGTCTTCTACTTTCATCCCTTTGACCATCTCAGTTAGAGCTGAAGATGAGGCAATAGCACTGGCACAACCAAATGTTTTAAACTTAGCATCAGTTATGCAGTCATTTTCTATCTTAAGCGTGAGTTTTAACGCATCTCCACATGCAAGTGAACCCACATCTCCAGTTCCGTGAGCGCCTGCAATTTCGCCCACATTACGCGGATTCTGGAAATGCTCCGTCACTATGTCTGTATATTCCCACATAAATTACTCCTGAAAATCTTTTTAATTTTATATTGTTCCTGCAACTTCGGACAATAATACCTGCCGAACAAAATGCAATAGCAACTGTTTTTAAAGTGGGCAGGTTGTTTCAACGATACCCTGAAACGGTTTTTATAGTCCCGCTTCCCTGAGCATGGCACGTGCACTGTTAACGAGTGTTATTGTACCTTCAGGGTCACGAGATTCGACGTAAAACCTCACTTTTGGTTCTGTGCCTGAGGGTCTGATCATTATCCATGAGTCATCTTCAAGAATCATTTTGCGCCCATCTATGGAAATGACTTCTTTTATCTTTTTCTCAACGTTTCCAACCATAACCTGAGAACCGACATCATATTTTTCGAGTTTCTCGAGGGCCTGCAGAAGCTCAGCTCCTTTGAGACTGACTTCTACTCCATCCCTGTCGGGATAATATTCACCGTAGAGTTGTTCGATTTCTGTTTTAAAATCACCAAGATTTTTTCCTGTGGAAACAACGATATCAAGGGCCACAAGCAGGCCGATATAGGCATCTTTTTCCGGAGTATGTCCAATAATTGAAATGCCGTCAGACTCCTCAAAAAGCACGAGAGCCTTGCCAATTACCGGTTTAAACTCTTTAAAGCCTACCTTTGGCTCGAAGACCTCTTCACCGAGTCTGCTGGCCACACTGTTGGCCATATTGGAAGTCGCTACTGTTTTTGCGACCATCCCTTTTAATCCTTTATACTCGTGTAAAAAGTGATAGGCCATTGCTCCAAACTGATTCATGTTGATCTCGGTTTTGCCATCGGTAAAACGAATCCTATCACCGTCAGGATCGATAATGGCACCGATCTTAAGTTTTTTATCGATACCCGCCAAGGTATCAACGACCCCCTGCATATTGACCGTCGATGGTTCAGGAGCAATACCGCCGAAGGACACATCTGCTTCCCCCCTGAGCATAACCAGTGATTTAGCAGCAGCACCGAGAAGTTCTCTGATATGCAGCCGGCTGGCGCCGTGAACAGCATCTATAACAATGACAAGGTCATCCATCATGCCGGCCCTGTCACACAAATCTCTATAATCTATGCCATGTTTACTGCTGTTACGTATCACGAGGTCCTGCCACAATGGCAGTGATTCCGTCTCAATCAGCGCACCGCTTTGTTGCTGACAGCTAAATTTGGGAATAGTTCCCGAGGCAATAATTTCTCTGCTATATTTTGTGATAGATTGCGTCAGCTCAGATGCAGCGGGCCCTGCATCTGCCGCATTATATTTATAGCCGCCATATTCAAGCGGGTTATGGGACGGGGTGAGATTGATTGAAAATGCTGCCTGTAGTTCAAGCAATGAAGCTGAGAGAACGCCGGTAGTCGTTTCACCACAATAATATACTTTGAAGCCGCTGCTTATAAGAAAGTCGGCAACGGCTCGCCCTAATTTCTCTCCGCCAAAACGATTATCATGGCCCACCAGGCATCCTTTTCTTCGTGCTTCCGCCAGACCTGAGACACCGAGAAAAGGAATCAGCTGAGGATTGTCAGCTGCAGTCTCATAGAGTGTAACAATTGCTGCCGTCACTGAAAGTACTGATTTTACGAAGATGTCCTTTCCAAGAATACCGCGCCACCCTGAAGTCCCGAAGCTGACTTCTGTTAACGGTTTTTTTGAGTTTTTTCCTATTTCATCACCGATCAGTCCATAAGCCTTCTGGATGTAATCATCAACCAATACCTTGTTTTGTTCATTCTTCAGCCCTATTAAGGCTTTTATCAAGCCAAAGTAATCACTGGACTCATGGTTAGCATCGACATAGGAATTAAAAAGGTCAGCACAGGTGGCTTCTATAGACATGGTGAACTCCATTTCACTAGGTTTATTTTTTCATGGGATCAACAATCCCACTGCAACACAGAAGGTATCCATACGGACTTTACAATATACTGAACCTGGTAAGACATTAAACAGGACCATCACTGCCAATAAGAATATTAAAAGCAGCTAAAATTTCTTCTCAAGTTCGATTGCCTTGTCAATGAGCATAACCGGGATGTCGTCAATAATTTCGTAGAGGAGCCGGCACTTGTAGCAGGCAATACCATTTTTATCTGGATCAAGTGAAACAGGACCTTTACATTTGGGGCAGGCAAGTATATCTAACAATTCTTTTTTTATCATAGCGTTATCCTGTTAATTTATATAAAAGGTGTATCGTTATCGGACGTGGTCCAACTCTGTCAGAAGAGCTGTGGACCTCTCTATTTTCTCATGTTAAAGTAACAGAATTAATCTATTTCGTCTTCAAAATCAGCCTGCAGGATATCTATATGACAAAGAACATTGGTTTTATCGGAGGAGGCCAGATGGCAGAAGCTATTATTAAAGGGCTTCTTCAATCCGATCTTTTTTCTGACAGCCTTGTTTCTGTCTCTGAGCCGCTCGATAGCAGAAAGCAATACCTCAAAGGCAATTATAACCTGACAACGGTAGAGAAATCAGAAGATCTCTGCTCTTCAAACGATATAATTATACTGGCGGTTAAACCGCAGGTTATGCCTGTGGTTTTAGAACAGATAAAGACATTCGTTCAGCATCAACTTGTCGTAACAATCGCTGCAGGATTGCCAATAGCGTTTTATTCTGAGCAGCTTGGAAATACCTCGGTGGCACTTGTCAGGGTAATGCCGAATATGCCGGCACTCATTGGCCAGGGTGCTACCGCTCTGTGCAGAAACAGTAACGTTTCAGATTCTGATTACAAATTTGTGAAAACACTTTTTGATACAATCGGATCGACGGTGACTATTTCTGAAGCATCAATGGACGCGGTAACCGGTCTGAGCGGGTCAGGCCCCGCTTATGTCTTTTCATTTATTGAAGCAATGATTGATGGTGGCGTTAAAAGTGGACTCAGTCGTGAAGTTGCTAAAAATCTGACATTTCAAACGATTCAGGGAGCAGTCCAACTGGCAAAAACTTCAAAGAGCCATCCTGCTGTATTAAGAGACCAGGTGACATCACCTGGGGGAACCACCGCAAGCGGTCTCCACGTTCTTGAAAGTGCAGGCTTTAATGGTATTGTCATGAGTGCAGTCGAGGCTGCTTATAAACGATCGATAGAGTTAGGGTATCGTAAATGAACCAGGACAGCAATCAACTCTTTATTCGCAGCGATTTCAAGGTCAACAAGGCTGGAGTCATAACAAAAATCGATGATCCCGGTGCGGTTCGCTATGGCCAGACACTTATTAAATGGCTGGAAGAGCGGAATATAACGACCGAACTCAACAGGATTGAACCTGGCCTTGATATTCTCATCATCCTTGGCGGCGATGGAACATTATTGCATGTGGCCGAGAAAGCAGCACACTACTCTATTCCGGTCATCGGCATAAATCTTGGCAATCTCGGATTCCTCACGGAATTGACCAAAGACGAAAGCAAAGCAGCACTGGAAGAAATTCTGTCCGGTTCGGTCACCATGGAAAAACGGCAGATGTTGAAGGCTCGCCGTATACGCGATACTATTAAAAGCAATTATATCTTTGCCTTGAATGACGTTGTCATCAATAAAAACACACTGGATCAACTGCTCCTGCTTTCAACAAGCGCCAACGGAAATTACATTACAACATACAAGGCAGATGGCCTCATTTTTTCAACCCCAACCGGCTCAACTGCATACAACCTATCAGCAGGAGGTCCCCTCGTTCATCCTGGACTGGCAACGATACTTGTTACACCAATCTGTCCGTTCATGTTAAGCAGCAGACCGATTATCCTGCCACCCGATCGAATTATAACCTCGCAGTTTCTTGCCGGCCAGCATGACCGCAGTGCACAAATAATAATTGACGGTCAGGTATCCTGGGACATGCTTCCCGGCGATATACTGGAAATCCAGACAGCAGAACATCCTTTGCAGCTTATTTCCTCAAAAAATCGCGACTATTTTGAGATTCTAAGGAGTAAACTTCAATGGGGGGGAAATAAATAGAATCATGCTCATGCTCGTTTAGGCTTTTGCTTTTTAATTCCATATTTTTTCATTTTATACTGCAGTAAACTTTTTGTGATTCCAAGTATTTCTGCAGCATGTGCCTGGACATTATTAGATTCCTCCAGGGCCTGCGCCAACATTTTCTCCTCGACAATATAGAGGACCTCGTTCAATTTTACAGAATCTGGAATATGCTGGACAAGATCGAACTCCTGCATCCAGGAAGCGCTGCTGTCAACAGAAATTGATTCTGGCTGTACATCCTCAGCTTCAATCACATCATTATTGCAGAGAATTGCGGCACGCTCTATGGTATTCTCCAGTTCCCTGATATTCCCCTCCCAGGGCAGATTCATCAATAACCGCAGCGCATCAGGGGCTATCTGCAGCTGTTCTTTTCCGAGATTATCAGCAGATTTCTGGACAAAACACTGAACCAGCAGTGGCAGGTCATCCATTCTCTCTCTCAGTGCAGGAAGCGCCACATGTATGACATTGAGCCTGTAAAAAAGATCCTCTCGGAATCGACTCTGCTGAACTTCTTCCTTCAGGTCTTTATTGGTAGCACTGATGATTCTGACATCGATTGTCATTGTCCGTGCGCCCCCTACCCGTTCAAGGGTGCGTTCCTGAAGAACCCGTAACAATTTAGATTGCAGGGCCAGCGGAATCTCACCAATTTCATCGAGAAATATTGTCCCCTTGTCGGCTATTTCAAATCTCCCCTTTCTCATTGAAGCCGCACCGGTAAACGCTCCTTTCTCATGTCCAAACAACTCGCTTTCCAGTAAATTGTCTGCAAGTGCAGCGCAGTTTACCGTAATAAACGGATACGGCTCCCTGGGACTGTTTACGTGTATAGCTTTTGCAACAAGTTCTTTTCCGGTACCACTTTCTCCCGTGATAAGCACCGAAGCCGGTGTCGGTGCGACTTTTTCTATCAGTTCATACACCTGTTTCATCCGAGGGTTTTTTCCGACCATGCCTCCAAAGCTGTTACGCTCCCGTATTTCCTGTCTCAGCCTGATATTCTCCTTCAACAGGCTTCGATGACTGACAGCTTTGTTTATTGAAACAATGAGTTCATCATTGGAAAATGGCTTGGAAAGATAACTAAAAGCCCCGGCCTGCATGGCCTTTACCGCTTTATCAACCTCTGCATAGGCGGTAATGATAAGAACAGGTAAAGCGTCATCGAGCTTTTTTATTTCAGCAAGTAATGCCATACCATCCATACCCGGCATCTGCATATCAGAGATCACCATATCAAGGTCAACCTCTTTGACAATTTTCAGTGCTTCATTTCCACCGGGAGCGGTGAAGACTTCAAAGTCTTCATCTCGCAATAGTTCTGACAGCACGATGAGGTAATTAGGCTCATCATCGACGATAAGAATTGCGTACATATCCTTGTCCTTCTGCGTTTTTTCTTTGTTTTTCCGATACGTTTCTATGCTTTCAGTTTAGTCAGCAGCTCCGCTGGTACCTGAAATTTTCCGCTGGCTCCAGCCATTGAAGTACCATATCTGATATCACCATGATAATCACTTCCGCCAGTTTCCAGCAATTGATACTTCTCTGCAAGTTCCCTTATTTTTTTCCCTGTCTTTCCTTTCTGAGTCGGGTAGTAAGTCTCCAAGCCGTCCAGGCCCAGCTCTTTAAGCTCTTTTATTATCCTTGATAATTCACTGAAAGAACAGCTGAGCTGGATCGGGTGGGCCAAGACAGCAAGACCACCGGCACAGTGCAGAATCTCAATGGCATCATGAATATCGAGAACAAAACGAGGCACATACGCACAACGACCGACTTTCAGATAGCGTGAAAATGCCTGTTGATTGTTTTTAACAACACCACTTTTAATCAGTAAACGGGCAAAATGCGGTCTGCCGGCCACTCCTGCTCCAGATTCCGCTTTTAGATCCTGCTCAGTAATGTTAATACCGATTTCCTGTAATTTTCGGATAATTTTTTTATTCCGTTCCTTTCGAGCAGACTGCAGTTGATCAAGAATTTTAAGCAGCTCTGTGTTGAGCCAGTCAAAATTATATCCAAGCAGGTGAAGATCTAATCCTTTATATTTTGAGCTTATCTCCAGTCCTGGAATCACTTCAACGGAGTATATTTCCCCTTCTGCTATGGCTTCGGCAGTAGCTGACACAGTGTCATGATCTGTAATCGAGATAGCTGACAAACCAATCCCTGCGGCCTGTTTTACCAGCTGGGATGGCGTCATTGTGCCATCAGAATGAGATGAGTGGAGATGCAGGTCTATCATCTTTAAATTATTCGGAACAATCTTACTTCATTAATTGTATTGCTCTTTACCAAGACGCGTTGATTCTCATTACATAGGTAACAATATAGGCATGAATGGTCGACTGATTTATCTAAAAATATGAGATTAAGTAACAAATATATTAATGAAAAACTATATTTTCTGACAAAACATCCGATATAGAGACATCCATCACTTTTATCGGAGAAATATTCATGCGATATTGCATAATTTTTTTGGCACTGGCAGTACTGACGATATCCTGTGGAAGAATTCCTGAACCTGTTGGATATCCATATAGCGAACAAAAGAAAATGCAGGCCGCTTATCATTGGGATGTCTTAGCTGCTGATATTGCCAACCAGATCAACAATGAACTCATCCTTAACGACTATCTGGACATCCCGGTTTTTGTCAGGGAAACATGCGGCAATGAGAATCAGCCCTGTAAATCTTCTGAAACAACCGTCTTCGAAGAATCGTTTAGAGATTTACTTATTACCAATCTGGTTGCCCTCGGGGTTCCAACAAGTCCAAATGGTGGCAATGATTCACTTGTGATAAATTATAAGGCCCAGACGGTATATAATCTGAGAAACAGGTGGCGTACGGTAAAGCCTGGACTACTGACGGCTCTGACAGCCGGCATTGTTGTCCTCAGGAATGCCCCGTCAGAACTTATCGCTCTTGTCATAGCCGGAACGATAGATTTTGCCAATGCCTCGCTGGTCACCACAAGCAACTTCGAAGTCATCATTACGACTTCTGTGATAGCAGATAATACTTACCTGTTCAGAAACTCCAATATATACTACATCAATGATCACGATTCATGGCATTACCAAATGGGTTCAAATCCCGCAGAAATCAACCTGACATCCAGCGCTGCACCTGCAGCAGAAGTGAAGAGCGACAGGAAGCCAATGGCCGTGCAGCCGCAACCAATTATCCCACTGATATATAGACCCGAATCAACGGGAATTTAACAACAGAAAGGATCTTCAAAGATGCAATTGCTATCCAAACACCTGAAAAATATCTCAATCAATATAGCCTGCCTTGCAGCTGTCCTGCTGTCCCTGAACGGATGCTCCTTTTTCAACGAAACAAAACTTGAAAACAGTTTAGGGAAAGATGTAAATCTCATCAGTTATTCATATGATATTGCCGATGATCTTGTGAAGAATGCATACCCACCGCTGATCCCGAGACAACAGGATATGTCCATTTTAACAACGACATTCGTAGACAATAATAATTTGCAGAATACTTCACATTTTGGACGGCTGCTGCAGGATAATATAGGGTCCAGATTTGTTCAGAGAGGATATACGGTAAACGAGATAAAATTGAGAAAGGATCTGTTAATTGAGGAGCGATCAGGGGAAACAATTCTATCAAGGAACCTTAAACTGTTGAGTCAGAGCCAGAGAGCGCAGGCAATTCTTGTTGGTACGATCAGTCAGTCGCAACGAACAATGTATATTTCCGCCAGGCTCATTAACCCAAATGACAGCACAATAATTTCTTCTAAAAATTATCGCCTCTATATGGATAAAAATGTTCTCGCCATGTTTAACCTGCAGGTGAGCGGCGGTAACGGTGAGACGATCGGACCACCCTCAGAACCTGTTATGAATTCAGTTCTTTATTAGTATCTAATTATTTGGTTTATCCGTAAAACACCTGCCTAAAACAGCAACGTGCATATTGGCTGCCCCCATTTGATGCCGGCCAGCAAAGCAAATCTCTTCTGCCTTTTTCAATAAGCTCTTACACCATTAAAGACCTAAAGCTGGACAAACGAAGCGGTTTCTTGGTACATTGACCGCCAATAAAATAACCTTTTATTGAAAAATATGCCTACTACTATCATTTCTTATTACCGACACATGTGTGTTCTTCTACTATACATGTTCGTCCTCTTCGTGTCGGCTAGTCCCCTCAGGGCCGGAGATTTCGGCTCACCTCCAATCAGCCACACCTCAATAGCTGCCTATCACCGATCGCTGCCGCGCATAAATAACATTCTCGGTTTTAAAAAACTACACCTTGGGTCTGCTGTTTTCATACGGATTTTCAAACAGGAAAATGAGCTTGAATTATGGATTCAAGACAAGCATAAATACAAACGCTACAAAACCTATATTATCTGTTTCAAGTCCGGAACACTTGGCCCGAAGTTAAAAAAAGGTGATCGTCAAAGCCCTGAAGGCTTTTATCAAGTGAGTCCAGAACAGATGAATCCATGGAGCGATTTTCACCTCTCCTTCAATCTCGGCTATCCCAATGAGTATGATCAGTCATATAACAGATCAGGAAGTGCCTTAATGGTTCATGGACGATGTTCCTCTGATGGGTGTTTTGCAATGACTGATTACTATATGGATGAAATTTACACCCTGGTTCATGCAGCCCTCGAGCACAATCAGGGGCAATTTCAGGTACATATATTTCCGTTTCGACTCAATGAAAAGAATATGAAAAATCATCTAGATTCGTCATGGTATCCTTTCTGGACAAACCTCAAAAAAGGATATGATTTTTTCGAGTATTATAAAATACCACCATTAATCACGGTGGAAAACGGTCACTATGTTGTCTCCCATCCGCTCAACAACAAGCAACTGGCTCAGGAACTGGAATCTTCCATTCATGATGGCAATTCAACGCTCTAAGGATGGGCTGAACGGCAACTCGTTTCTATTTTCTTGCCAGTCCTTCACGATTCAGGATAGTAATTATTCTCCCCTCAACTCGAATAAGACCTTCATCGCTCATTTTGGCGAAAATTCGAGACAGCGTTTCAGGAATTGTTCCAAGCAGGCTTGCAAGCTGCCCTTTAGAAACTGAAAGCTGAACAGTATCAGTATTGTTCTGTTCTTCTGAAATATAAATCAGGTAATTTGCCAGCCGGGCTGGAACTTCTTTCAAAGACAGGTTTTCGATCTGGCTGGCAAATTGTCGCAGCCTCATAGATAAAAGAGCGAGCATATTGAGTGATACAGAAGGATGTTCTTTTATGAGATTTACGAAATCTTTCCTCTGAAAATAAAGAAGACTGCTTTTTACCAGTGCCTCGGCACTCGCTGGAAACGGCTGGCTATGAAAGACCGGGACCTCACCAATCGGTTCTCCGGCTCCAAATATGTGTAAAATATGCTCTTTGCCGAGCGGGTTCATTTTAAAAACCTTAACCTGACCGCCACTGACGATATAAAAGCCTTTTGCCTCATCCCCTTCAAAGAATATAGTCTCACCTCTGGCAAAGTTTTTTTCTGTGGTCATTCTGAAAATGATATCAATCTGTTCCTGTGGGAGTCCTTTAAAGAGATTGGAGGACTCAATGATCTCTCTCTTTTTTTGTTCTCGCATGGTATTCTTTCTTCATAAAGGTGAAGTGTAGCTTGATGTCTCAACACTGTTTTTTAGTTATAGCTAAATTACCATACATTAGAATGACTTCACAGCGAATTGAAGGTAAATTCCCTAATTCTGATGCATAGCAATAGAAAAATTCTACATATCGACATGGATGCATTTTATGCCTCCGTGGAACAATTAGATAATCCCAAACTAAAGAACCGGCCGGTTATTGTCGGTGGTCGTCCTGACTCTCGTGGTGTTGTTGCCGCATGCTCTTACGAGGCAAGAACTTTTGGTATTCATTCGGCCATGCCATGCTCACGAGCCTACAGGCTCTGTCCGCTGGCTCACTTCATTCGACCCAGAATGGACAGGTACCGCGAGATATCTTCCCAGATTCTACACATATTCAAGCAGTATAGTGACCTTGTGGAACCTCTGTCTCTTGATGAAGCATTTCTTGATATAACCAGCAATAAAAAGGAACAGAAATCCGCAACGATCCTCGCCCATCAAATCTGCAATCAAATCTACAGAGAGACCGGTTTAACGGCATCGGCAGGTGTTTCCTGTAATAAATTTGTAGCCAAAATCGCCTCAGATCTTAACAAACCCCAGGGCATCACTGTTATTAAGCCAAATGAGGTTCCACAATTTCTTTCTTCCCTGCCCATCGGTAAATTTTATGGAGTTGGCAAGGTTACCGAAAAAAAAATGATTTCTTTTGGTATTAGAACCGGGGCAGATCTTTGCGCTCAAACACGCGAGCAATTGATTGAGCATTTTGGAAAACAGGGGCTTTTTTATTATGACATTGTCAGGGGAAAGGATCCACGACCGGTAAAACCTGAAAGAATCAGGAAATCAATCGGGGCTGAAACTACCCTGAAAATAGATACAGATAATATCGATGATATCCTGGCGCTGTTAGGCAGTATAGCTGCAAGGATCTCTGAGTCTCTTGCAGCAAAGGATACAGGATTTAGAACCTTGACGCTTAAAGTTCGGTATTCTGATTTCACCACTGTTACCAGATCCGTTACGGTCAAAGAAACCATTGTTCACGATGATGACATAGTCGGTCTCATCCCGCGACTCCTTGACGCTACCGAAGCAGGGTATCGAGAGGTTAGACTCCTCGGTCTTTCGGCATCCCATTTAATTCCTTTGAATGTTCGTTCGCCACGTCAACTACTGCTGCCCTTTCCACCTTTAAAAACTGATAAGGGCTAACAGAATTGGGGATGTTCAACAAAATTTTGTAATTTTTACTCAGCTGTTTATAGTTGCTAATATCTTGATTCTCACTAATCTTTTCAGGTACAAATAATCTCTCATGAAAAAAATCCTTTTTGCAATTACATATATTTTCAAAACTATAGGAAAGATTTTCTCCTTTATTCGTTCAGCCATAGTCAACATTGTTCTGCTGGCTGTAATTGGTCTTATCCTCTTCTCAATTTTCCAGACAAAAGACGTTGTTGTAGAAGATAACTCTCTTCTAACACTCTCAATTGCAGGAACGATTGTTGAACAGAAAAGTGTGTCTGATCCAATAGGTGAAACAATTAATGAACTGACCGGTCTAACGGCACCGGTCAGCGAAACCTTGCTCCAGGATATCCTTGACGCCATCGCCCAAGCTGAAGATGATCCTCAAATTAACGGTATACTCCTTGACCTCTCATCCATGGGCAGAGCAGGAATGGACCAGTTGGCAAGTATAGGAGAGCAGCTGACTCTATTTCGTCAAAGCGGGAAACCGGTAATAGCTGCTGAGGACTACTATAGCCAGAATCAATATTACCTGGCCTCTCACGCCGACAAAATATTTCTCAACCCAATGGGCGGCGTTTACTTGAGTGGATTTGGCCTCTATCGTCTCTATTTCAAGGACGCCATTGAAAAGCTGAAAATTAATTATCATATATTCAAGGTGGGCTCGTTTAAATCAGCACTTGAACCGTTAACCAGAACTTCCATGTCTTCAGAAGATCGATTCCAGTCAAGAACCTGGCTGAACGTACTCTGGCAAAATTATATGGACGATGTTACCAGTCAAAGAGGACTCCAGAATGGAGACATATTAAATTATATTAACAAGGTGCCAGGAAACTTAAAAATTGTTGGCGGGGATCTGGCAAAACTTGCATACGACAGTAAGCTTATCGATGAAATCAAACCTCGACACGAGATAAAGAAATATCTCGCTTCGCTTTCAGCCTATGACGATGAGCATGGGTTCAGACAGATCTCTTTCAATCAATACCTCAAAAAAGTTCAACGATCTTATCAATATGAAGGGACAGACAAAGATTCAGTTGCGCTTATTGTAGCTCAGGGGACAATTATACCCGGACAGAGCGAACCTGGGGCAATCGGAGCAGATTCCCTGACGGCGCTTCTCCGCAAGGCTGCTTCAGATCGATCCATACGGGCTATAGTCCTGCGAATAGACAGCGGAGGAGGTTCTGCTTTCGCCTCAGAACTCATTAGACAGGAACTATTGGAACTGAAAAAAACCGGTAAGCCTGTTGTCGTTTCCATGGGAAATGTTGCAGCCTCAGGTGCGTACTGGATTTCAGCAGATGCAGATAAGATCTTTGCCTCCTCCAACAGCCTGACCGGTTCCATCGGAATTTTCATGGCCGTGCCTACCTTTGAAAACACACTCAATAGTGTAGGTGTATATCGTGACGGTGTTGGCACAACCAATCTTTCCGGTTCACTCGACCTGACTGGACCATTGTCTGCTGAAGTGAAAGAAGCTATTCAGTTGACCCTGGAACACGGTTACAGGACATTCCTGTCAGTTGTTTCAGAAGGCAGGGGCATGCCTGCTGACAAGGTTAAAGCCGTTGCTCAGGGCCGGGTCTATGCCGGCAAAGATGCCTTGGAGGCAGGGCTCGTAGACCAGCTCGGAACATTATCGGATTCTATCAGATCAGCTGCCGAACTTGCAGGGCTCGATGATTATCGGACAACTACCTTGACCAGCCCAGGCTCTTTACGGAATCGTCTTCTTAATATGATCGGTGCCCAATCAGTTATCTCATACCTGGAAAGATCACCCTTGGTATCGGCTCTCAGCAATCTCCTGCCAGCCGCAAACGAACTGCAAAGTCTCTTGCTATTCAGAGACCCAAACGGTATGTATGCTCACTGTATGATTAGCTATTATTAAATTCAAACTCATTTTACCGGAGTCCGGCATGTTTAAACGTATCCTGTTCATTCATATCTTTCTTTCTCTTTCCCTGCTCTTCGTCCCAGCACTCTATTCAGCCCAATCGTTTGTGGTATCCGGAAATCCGAATGCACCGCCTGTCGTCTGGGAACAGTATCAGGAACTTGTAGGCCTCGGCCCGGATCTGGTCAAATCCATTTCTGAAGAACTTAACATTCCCATAAATTTAAGAAGATTCGGGAATTGGCAAAACGTTCAAAAGAAGGCCAGAAACGGCGAAATAGATATGATTGTTTCCGTTTATAAGAATAATGAAAGAGAAGAATATTTAGAGTTTTCTGATCCATACCTCTCTCAACCAACGGTTATCCTCGTTGAAAAAGGAAAAGAATTCGCCTTTTCTTCATGGGACTCCCTGATCGGTAAAAAAGGTGTTTCAAATGTTGGCGAGAGTTATGGACAAAAATTCGATGAATTCAGCAAAGAGAAACTGGATATCAGCTATTACCAGTTTGAGCGTGCCCTCCAGGTTCTTAACCTTGGCGAAGCTGATTATCTTATCATTGACCTTTATACTGCTCTTATCTATTCAAGGCTCCTGCAGGGAGAGGATTCTGTGACAATTCTTGATCCGCCAGTTACCGTCCAGAGTTTCCATCTTGGTATACGGAAAGACTCCGAACTTGTCAAATACCTTCCCCAGATTAATAAAATAATTGAAGAAAAATTGAAAAGCAATGAAATCGCAGACACCTTGCTCCGTCATTTTGACAAATGGCAAAGACTCACAAATCAACGATCCAAATATTTTGATACACAAAAACAGTCCCGTACATCCCAGCAGGCTGACTACCTGAAAGAACAGGATGAGATTGCCAGACAGCGTATTATAAAGACTATGGTTGACCGCGAGGGATTGCCAACAGGTGTTGAATAGTTACATCATCATTCTGCACACCTTAACCATGCAAACAGAGAAGCAGTAACAGATACTTTCCCCCTGGAGCCTGTTACTCTCTATTTATATCTTTCTCAATGGATGTATCACCTGATACCATACTCCTGATATGGGATAAACTTGTCTGGCCACTTATCAGACTGCTTTTTTTTATATCCATAGGTTTATTTGCTGCAAATCTCATTGAATCTCTAAACTGGACAAGAAAAGTTTCTGCTCTTTCCCGCCCCCTGATAAAAACAGGTAATTTACCAGATCGAGTGGGAGCTGCATTTTCTATGGCCCTCTTCTCAGGTGTGGCAGCAAACACCATGCTCGCTGAATCGTATAATGATGGATTACTCAATAAAAAAGAACTCATTCTCGCCAATCTGTTTAATTCTCTTCCAACCTATTTCTTACATTTGCCAACTATTATCGTCATAACATTACCGCTCATTAAAAGTGCCGCATTCATTTATGTCGGTATCACCTTCGGCGCAGCTCTGCTTCGAACATTTACTATTGTGCTGATCGGTCGTGTTATTCTCGAGAAACCTGAGGTACCGGTATCGCTTCCGACCCCTGAGAAAAAGACGAGTGAAAATTCGGAATTACTATCAAAAACCTGGAAGCGCTTCAAACGAAGAATGAAAAAGATCGTTATCTTTACCATTCCAATTTATGTGATCATATTCATTATGAACAGACTCGATTTTTTCAATTATCTTGAAGAAATCATGGCTGGGTATTTACATTTTGTGCCATGGCTTTCTCCTCAGGCAATGGGGATTATCACCCTTCATCTAGCTGCCGAATTAACGGCAGGTCTTGCAGCTGCTGGAGCCCTTCTTCAGGAAGGCGTTCTATCTCATAGAGATATAATTCTTGCGCTATTAATCGGTAACGTCATTTCTTCCCCGGTACGAGCAATCAGACACCAGTTCCCCTATTATGCAGGGATATTCAAACCGCAGCTGGCAACTGAGTTGATTTTTTACAATCAGTGTTTCAGGATCCTGAGCCTGGTATTTGTTGGATCAATCTATTTCATCATAAGTTCAGGCTAACTCTTCTTTGATGTCTTGTCCTATGTTTATTGACAAAATGAGATTATAACGGTAGTACATAAAGCTATAATCAGGTACCTGTAAGCTAGCTGTTACAGGTTTAATAGGGAACTCTGTGAGAATCGGAGACGGGCCCGCCGCTGTAACCGGGACGAATGTTGCAAAACGTCACTGGCATTAATGCTGGGAAGGCGCAACGAGTAGGATTAACCGGGAGTCAGAAGACCTGCCTGATACACCGTTGTTTTCAAGGAAAGAAAACAACAGCGATGCGAGGAAAAAACCAGGGAATCCCCGAGTCAAGAGTATCTTGATTCGGGTTTTTTTTTGGGAGTACCTGACGCTTACCAACCTTGCGGGTAATGTTGATAATATCAGCCAAAGACGCGGTCGTTATATTTTGATAAAGAGCACTACATATCATTATTATTGGGTCCCTGTACTCAGCGCAACCTTATTGTTTCTAATCATCTTTGTGGCCGGCCTTGGATATATCGCTATTACGCCTTCAGATATTTTGGAAATCCTTTTTTCATTAACAGGCCAAAACCTTCCTGATACGATTGATCCGAGTTTCCCCTTTGTGATACTTGAAGTCCGCCTGCCCCGCATCCTCACGGCCGTACTCGTCGGGGGTGGTCTGGCAGTGGCTGGCTGTGTCTTCCAATCTCTACTACAAAATCCACTGGCAGACCCCTATACACTTGGTATTTCATCAGGTGCCGCCTTTGGTGCATCAATTGCACTTTTCTTAAACATGATCGGCATTTTACTGCCAACCCCATTCCTGATCCCACTTTGTGCGTTCGTCGGTGGGCTTGCCACTCTCTACGCCGTCTTTGCACTGTCAGCGCCATCATCGAGGCTCTCATCAAACAGTCTTATTCTATCAGGCATTATCATCTCGGCAATTTTATCTGCTGGAATCAGTTTTATTAAATTTATGGCAGATGAGCAGGTAAACGCCATCATCTTCTGGATCATGGGCAGCTTTATCGGTAAATCATGGTCAGATGTTCTGCTGCTTAACCTTCTGGTGATACCCTCTGCTCTCTTTATTTATGCGCACTTTCGAGAACTTGACATCATGACGTTCGGTGAACGCACATCGGATTCCCTCGGTATCGACAGCAGGGCTGTCAGAAAAAGACTTCTTATCACCTCTTCTCTTGCCACGGCTGGTTGCGTGTCTGTTTCTGGGATTATCGGATTTGTTGGTCTTATTGTCCCCCATCTCGTCCGTATGATCGTCGGACCAGGTAATAAATTACTCATTCCGTGCAGTTTTCTTCTTGGCAGTATTCTGATGCTTGGTGCCGACACGGTAACTCGCGTCGTCTTGCCGACCGAACTGCCCATAGGGGTATTAACAGCGCTCATTGGTGGTCCTGTTTTCTGCTATATCTTCATGAAGACACAACAGAAGAGGTACCAGGTATGAATGTTCCTTCTTCTGTTTACAAGGTAGAAAATCTCTCTTTTTCCTATGGTTCAATTAATTGTATTTCCAACGTATCACTTCAGCTCAATACCGGTTGTTTTTATGGTTTGATCGGCCCGAACGGAAGCGGTAAATCAACACTGCTTGATTTATTATCAGGCCATCTTTTTGCCGATGAAGGAAGTATTCATGTTCATGGCAAAGATATTCGCACCTACCCTCGCAGAGAGCTTGCCCGCAGACTGACCTCTGTCCCCCAGTCTTTTACTCTCAATTTTGACTACAGTGTTGAAGAAATTGTGCTGATGGGCAGATATCCTTATATTCCCCGCTTTGCTAATCCTCAGGAACATGACTTTCTTGCAGTAGAGGAGGCATTGCACAACCTTGATATTTATCACCTGAGGTCTCGAAAAGTAACCCAACTTTCAGGTGGAGAGAAACAGAGGGTGATGATCGCACGGGCCCTCGCTCAGGACACCAATATCATTCTTCTTGACGAGGTTACTTCTAATCTCGATGTCAACCATGCCGTCTCCATCATGAAAGTGATGCTCGATATGGTTACCAGACATCAAAAAACCGTACTGGCAGCTTTACACGACCTCAATATCGCCTCAAGCTTCTGTGATGAACTGATTGTTATAAGAGATGGTGCAATAGTTACTAACGGCAGCGCTTCAGAGGTTATGTCAGAACGTCTGGTTGAAGATCTCTACCAGATCAGATCAACTATATCGACAGATCATGAAACTAATAAAAAGCATATTAAATACGAATATTTATGAAAAATGAATGGTTTAAATATTTGCCCTTAGCAACCATTTTTATCTGTTTTTTCCTCGGTGGGACAGATAAGGGGCCCCGTTCAGCTTTTTCATACGAACTGATTGATCAGGATGGGATTATTCATTCTTTTGATAAACCGTTCCAGCGAATAATCTCTCTTTATCCGGCACATACAGAAAATCTTGCCGAATTGGGTGCACAGGATTCCCTGATCGGAATTTTTTCAGGAGATAAATATCCCGATTCAATACTGGATAAACCGCGTTTTTCCTACCATGACTCCATCGAAAAATTTATCTCCGCACAACCTGACTGCATTCTCATCAGGCCAATGATCAGACGCTCTGCCCAGAACTTGATCGACAAGCTCCAGAAATATGGCATTACCGTTATCTCGCTGCAGCCGACAACCGTTGATGAACTCTACGACTATTGGTACCATCTCGGCTTAATATCTGGAAAAACAAGGAGTTCTTCTGCCATGACAGAGTCATTCAGAAACAGACTTGAAACAATCACCAGACAGGTTGCTGCGGTTCCTCTCAATAATCGTCCTGTTGTCTACTTTGAAGCCATCCATTCTCGAATGAAAACGTTTTCGCCGAACTCCATAGCTGTATTCTGTCTTGAAGCAGCAGGCGGTATTAACATCGCCGTTGATGCTGTTGCTAGAAGAAACAGCAATATTGCCGGATACAGCAAAGAACGAATTCTGTTCCATGCAAATGACATAGATTTTTTCCTGGCCCAGTCCGGGCGAATGAACAGCATCACTGTCAGTGAGATAATCAATGAACCAGGATTTGGCGCAATCAAGGCAATAAAGAATAATCGTGTCTACCTTATTGATGAGCACCTGGTGTCCCGGCCGACAACACGACTTCTCCATGGCATCACACAATTAAACAGACTTTTATACAGCAATTTGGATTCTTAATATTTAAGAGAGAACACACATGAGCGCAACACTCTATATCGTTGGTACCGGCCCCGGAGATCCAGAACTCCTCACATTAAAAGCGGTCAATACCGCAAAAAAATGTCCAGTCATTATTTCTCCCCGGGGTTCGGCACATGGAGGCTCAACCGCTCTTGCCATACTCAAACCTGTTATAAGTCTCCAAGATAAAGAGGTTTATGAACTTCATTTTCCGATGAAAAAGATAAAATCCGGACAGGATCCCGACCCGGAAGTTCTTGTTGCCTGGCGTTATGCTGCCGAAACAGTGCTGAGTTCTCTTGATAGAGGAAAGGATGTCTGTTTCCCGACTCTTGGAGACCCGGCCATCTATTCGACCGGCTACTATCTATATGAAACCATATGCGGTATCAGACCTGATGTTAACGTTGTTTTTGTTCCCGGGGTTCCGGCTATGAGCAGTTGCTCGGCTTCAATGGCACGGCCAATCTGCCTTGGAGATGAGATGGTTGCTCTAATTCCTGCCACCTTCTCGAACACTCGCCTGAAGGAGGTGTTCGATCTTTTTGACACCATCGTACTGATGAAGGTCCACAAGGTAATTGACAGATTAACGCCGCTTCTGGATGAATGCGGCCTGCTTGAAAAAGCTGTGCTGGTCGAACATGCCGGCACCAGCAAGGAACGTGTTATCAATGATTTTAGTACGCTGAGCGCTCACCCACACTATTTTTCTACCATCATAGTAAGAAAAGCTCCTGTTACGGCCAGAGTTCTAGTCAACTGAACAGTTTTCTGCGTCGCTGCCAGCGGTTTGGTGCTGCCGGGCAGCGGAGCTCGTGGCGGAATAGGGCCGCATGAATTGTCGGCTAAAGATTACTCCCGGGATCTGCACGTATTATACCGCTAGCGAGGCGTTCTTCGGTCATGTACTTTTCAATGAGTGACGACAAGTCCGCTACCGTAATTGAGTTGAAATCATCGATGAGTGTCTGAGACCATTCTAGTTGGTCAGGGTGACGCGTTGACAGGGCCAGTACGCTTGACAACCAGTAATCATTGGTTTTTATCCGATCCTTAATCGATGTTATTACGGGTTGTTTTGAACGTTCCAGCTCATCATTAGTAACTGGCTCGTCATGAAGCGACTGTATCACCTGATGTATCTGCTCAACGACTGAATCAAGAGAGTTGCCAGCTGTCATGACCTCAATTACAATTCTTCCATAACCCGCATAAATTCTGCTGTTACTGCTAAAGGCAGCAGGCGAGTAACTGTCACCCGATTCTTCGCGAATCAACTTTCGTAAACGCTCATCAATCACAGCAGCCAGAATATGAAGTCGTCTCGTCCTTTTTATATGCCAATAATCGTCTGTTAACCACGCCATCTTGACGAGTGCTTTATCTTCATTTAACTGCATGGAAATTTCAAACGATTGACGGACAGGAAATTGGGGCAGAACGTTTGAGCTCTTTTCTGAATAGTCTTTTACTGGTAGTGAGCCGAAATATTTCGAGACCAGGGAGACAATCTCAGAATCCACCAGATCGCCAACAATGGTGATTTCCAGTGCTGAGTTCTTAAATTGTGGCAGCAGCCACTGTGTAACATCATCCAACCCGAGCGTTTCAAACTCCTCTTTAGGCGGCAGGCCGTGCGTTATTGTATTTCCGGCAAAAAATGGCTCCAGATAGAGCATCGCCCCGCCATTGATATCTCCATTCATCCCTTTATACATGAGATCAAATCGTTTCATTGCTGACTGGTAGACGTCGGGTCGCATTCCCGGGTCCAGTATTATTGACTGAAGTACCTGAAAAAGGATATCGATATCCGAGTTTAATGCCTGGCCTATCAGACTAAAAGATTCATCACCTACCCGAAACCTGTATCGCACTGAGCTTCCGGCCAGGATCATGCTGAGCTCTGAATCTTTAAGCGTACCAGTTCCCGAGCCGTTAACAACTGCTTCTGCAAGAAGCGACAAACCACCAGTCGGCACACTTTTTTGACCATCGCCAAAATGAATAGCCATGGAAATGCTATTTTTTTTAAATGAAGTGTTTTTAAGGTTCAGTACCACCCCGTTCTTATACATATATCTCGTGGTTTCTGGTATTGGCAGCGCCTCACTTTTAACAGGCTCAACAGTGGACATTTCAGGTAAATAAGGAAACGCTGCTACCTCCTGATTCAATTTGGCAGTAAACTCCTGCGCCTGCAAATCCTGATAGTACTGTTTGATAACCTCCTCTGGGTCGTTGCCGACAATTTTGGCGTCACCAAGAACCTCAATCAACCTCATTTCATCTCGCCATTCTTCTCGAAAGGCACTATGAAGGTCTGCCGCTGTAGCTTTCATTATTGATGGTGAATATAATTTTTCTTCCTGAACCGGTGACTGAATAACCCGGTTGCGGTTAATGGTGTTAATAATGTTCCTGGCCAGGTTGAGAGAATTTCTTGTTTCTCTTGTCTGGACAGCACGCTGAAGATGACTGACGAGTTCGTTTTTAACCATCTCAGTTTCTTCATCAGTAAAACCATATTGAATTGCCTGTTTTAGAATTCTGTTTAGAGATTCAAGTGCTTTCTGCCAATTTTCCCCACCGGTTTTGGCGATGATAGCGGAATGCTGATACCGATCAAGGGTCGAGTTAAAAGAGAACCGGGCAGATGACATGCTCGTCTGGGCTTCCTCAAGTTCCTGCTCCAGTCTGAAATTAATGATTCTTGCAGCCATGTAGCGGTATAAATTTTTCACCTGGTATTCAAAGGAGTCATTCTCAGGACTTTTATTGCGCAACGTCTGAATTGAAACAGAGGTGTATCCCAGATCGGGCTCCGGATGAAAAAAAGACTGAACACCAGAATGGTTTACCCGTCCATAGTCGGGGCATGTGAATCCCTCCCCGCTTCCCTGCATGTTATCAAAGCGTTCATGAATCAATGTTTCTGCAACCTCTGCATTAAAGTCGCCGACCATCACCAGCACCATATTGTCCGGGCGGTACCATTTATCATAAAACGTTTTAATCTGCTCCCTGTCAGCACCTTCCAGAACATCTTTTCTGCCAATAGCAAAACGCTCAGGCAGCAGTGTCCCTTCAAAAGAGAACAATGTACTGGCTTTGTATGATCGGAAAGATGCTGTCTCCCTTTCATTCATTTCAGCGAGAATAACGCCGCGTTCCCGGTCGATCTCCGTTTGCTGGAGAAGAGCACCTCTGGCATAATCGCCCATGACCAGAAGGCCATCTCTCAGCATGTCCTGATCAGATGCCGGAAGGATGATTTTGTAGACCGTATCTTCATAGGTTGTGTAGGCGTTGGTATCGCCTCCGTAACTCATGCCAATATCCTGAAAATAGTCGATCAGTTCACCAGGTTTAAAATGAGTAGAACCATTGAACAACATATGTTCCAGAAAATGTGCAAGACCACTCTCCTCGAACTCTTCATTGAGTGATCCAGCATTAACATTGAGAAGTATGGCTGTTCGATCCTTCGGGTATTGATTTTTCAGCAATATATAGCGAAACCCGTTTTTCAAACGGCCGAAGGAAATATCAGGATCAGGTTGTAAATCACTGACTTCATGGGGCCAGTCATTAGAATTACAGTTCTTGTCATGTAAAGAGCTTTGTGTAGAACTGTAACTGAGATTGAAACTGAGAAAGATACACAGGGATATCGATAATATACTAATAAAGAATCTGATTTTCATGGTGCAGAACTCGACTATAATGATTATAAAATGGTACGGTTGACACCCCACAACATATATCTGTTTTCAACCAATACAAGTAATCGTTTTAATGGAAAATTGTTCTGTAACTTTTAGTGCCTTATTCCTGAAAACCTATCATTAAAAACAAGAAATCATGAGAGAGGTTTGAAATCAGAAACTTAGAGTATCCACCAAGGCACTTATCCAGTGACTTTAAAAAGTTTTCCGGCTTGTCGGGTTATAGTATTCATTTGCTTTGGAATTATAATTTTATTTGATCACCATTAATCTTCAGCTTCTCGATTTTTCAACGGGAGACAGATTAAATTTTCCGCCTCCAAAATCGGGGACAGATTGATTTTCATAAAAAACGTGAAAAAAATCAGTCCCCTCGACACCATTTAATCAATCCCCTCACTTTCTTGATGAAATTAAGTTACTTGCGCTAAGCTCAGTTTTGATGGCAATCAGACAATTTTCTCCTGTCAAATTCCCTAAAATAATAGTCTATTACGTCTATGAACGACGATTACCATCGAATAGCAAAGATTTATGATCTGTTTCTCTCAACAGCTCTTAAACATCTGCGTCAGGACATACGAACCTATATTTTCCATCAGCAGTATCAACGTGTCGTCGATATCTGCTGCGGCACTGGACATCAATTGCGTGAACTTTCAAGAACTGGTATACAGCTTTGCGGAATAGACAGTTCACTTGCAATGCTTGAACAGGCGAGGAAGGTCTGTTCCGATGAGGTAGATCTCCATCTTCTCGATGCCGAGCAGGATTCTTTTGCTGCAAATTCATTCGACTGTGCAATTCTTTCCCTTGCTCTGCACGAAAAACATCCCTCTTCGGCCCGGACAATATATAGTAATTGCTATAAACTGCTCAGAGAACAGGGAGCATTGATTATTGCAGACTTCACCCCGCCCGCTTCAGGAATCCTCGGATCTTTTTTAGGAAGATGTTTAATACCACTCATTGAAAAATGTGGTGGTGCTGACCATTACATGAACTATTCACAATGGGTGGACAACGGAGGTCTGGAAAATTTTCTTAGCCGGCTTAATGTAAGTGCTGAAATCATATCGCAACCGCTTCACGGTAACCTTCTCTGCTGTGCAGTTATAAAAAATGATTACAGCAAAATTACCCAGCAAAATTTTGCCTTACTTGACCTCAACCTGAGACAGAATAAACAAAGCCAACCCAACTAATTACCATGATTAATAGCGACCATGTGGCACTTATCCCCGGTGCAAGCCGTCCAGTAGGAAGAGCTATTGCCCATGCTTTTGGCCAAGCTGGCATTCATCTGGTGCTGCCTTTAATTGACGACTGGCCTGAATCAAACACTGAGATGATTGATCAGTTCACGGACTGCGGATACACTTTTATCAGCCCCGGGTGTGACCTTACTAAAACAGATGAGGTCAAGAAGCTCATATCTTCAATTCAAGCAGAATTTGGTCGGCTTGATTTTCTGGTAAATAACATCGAAAGAGGCGGAATGCCTGTGGTTCACGGATCATATGATCAGCCGGTGAATAAAGATCAATGGCAGCTCGAGTTTGACACGACTATCAGAGCAAAGTGGGAACTGTTTCAAAGAGCACACCCATTGATTCTTGCAAGCGGCGGCGGCTCAGTTACCAACATTTCCTCTATTGCCGGCGTTATTGGCAGGTCCGGTCCGGCATCATATCTATTTAACGACGGATACAGCTGTGCAAATCGCAGTATAAAATCTCTGACCGAAACCTGGGCCAGAGAAACCGGTCCATCAATCCGCGTAAACGAGGTGATGCTGGGCCTCGTCCAGGGAAGACATGGAGAAAATACCAGGGGCTGGGAACTGCTCTCATCTGCACAACAGCAAGCGTTGAAAAATCACACGCTTCTCAAAAGAACAGCTCATCCGGATGAAATTGCTGATATTGTCTATTACCTTGCTGTTAAAGCAACATATGTTACCGGTTGCCAGCTGGTTGTAGATGGTGGCTATCGTCTGGGAGGTGAACAAACAACAGAACTTCCTCCAGGGGTTTTGTCCTAGCATTTTCAGCCCTCGATACCTGTCGATCGATCGTCATACAGTGCTTCAACAGCATTGCCAGCCAACTGGCCGACCGTATATGAGCGCATCGTTCCATCTGAGTATATTCTCACCCCACTTGAGTCACCAATGAGGGATTTCAACGGGGAAACAAATTCAGTCCGTGCCAGCAGTCCGCAGAGCAGGCTTGCAAGTCCCCTTACCTGGCTATCTTCCGAAGTCAGGTAGAAGCCCAGGTTCTCATGCACCTCTTTATTTATCAGCTGTTCTTTATAGTTCTCCGCCAGTCGGCATAATCCCCATAAAACGCCATGTTGCAAAAGCGGCAGTTCAATAAAATTTCCATCCTGGAACAGTTCTGAACCATCGTCCCTCGAGTAAGAGACAAGCATGTGCATATATTCCTCGGCAAGTATTCTATTATGATACATCGATTCACTCATCGCTTCAGGCACACCCCAGCCAATACCACCAGACTCATCGTTGAGCATCCACAGGAATCGACGCATGACAATTCGTGCATTTTCCATTTCATCAACAGCAATTTTATGTACCACCTCGCCAATAGCACTGACGCAGTGCCAGCGAATTTTTTCATCAGTATGACAAAGACATGATATAAGAGGATTGATCAGCGATCGCTGATTAAATGTGGCAAGTTGTTTTTTGATCTGGACAAGTTCTTCTTCCCTGAGCAGGGTAGTAACCTTTCGTTTGAGCTGCTGACGTCTCATCTCAGTGCCTTACTCCTGAAAACCTATCATAAAAAACAAGAAATCATGAGAGAAGTTTGAAATCAGAAACGGGGAGTCTCCACCAAGGC
>CAZOWJ010000034.1:17330-36717 GCA_964583415.1 uncultured Desulfocapsaceae bacterium | reverse complement strand
CCGGACTTATCCAGGTAGGTAGTGCTACCGAGCTTTTCCGCAAGATCCTTAACCAGCATATCACGACGATCCCGGTCGCTGTTGGCCATCTGGCCCTGAATTTCAATGTTGTAGATACGATCGTTCAGTTCTGCAATTTCATCAATTACGCCGTTGAGCCCATCTACCTTTGATTGAATAGCTTCATTAATATTATGAACGACGCCATTGAGATTATTAGCCAGACTATTGAAACCGGAGGCAAGCAAATTGCCCCGATGAATAACAACGTCTCTTAAAACTGGGTCTCCTGGATTTGATGAAAGCTGCTGCCATGAATCAAAAAATCGGTCAATTTCAGTGCTGATATTCTCTTCTGATACGTTAAATACCCCTTCGAGCTCACTCAGTGACCTTGCCTGGCCGTTTGCAAAACCGAAATCGACATATTTGTCTTCAAGTTGTGACTGGATAAATACATCATGGTCGCGCTGTATACTGGTTATTTTAACTCCGTTGCCAATAAAAAAACTACCGAATTGCAGGGAAGGGGTGGGGGCGAGTTTAACTGACTGACGTGAATATCCTTCGGTATTTAAATTGGAGATGTTATTTCCAACAACCTCTATGGACTTTTGATTTACTTCAAGAGAAGTGCGTGCGGCATTTAAGGCGTTGAGTAGGCCGGCCATATCAAACTTTTCCCGACAATAGTCTGCCGTTTACCTGAGAGGTGACAGTGCCTGCGTCTGCTGCGTAGGTGGAGGTGACTGTCTTTTTGCCGAAAAATTCCATGGTTTCCCTGATCCAGCCAAGAGCAGATTTGTACAGGTAGGCGTTTCTACGATTTTCTCTTCTGATCTCTGATGCGATCTCCTGATCTTCTCTATCGATTTCCTGGAGGTGGACAAGGAAATTAATAAGATCTTCCTTTTCGCGCATTGCAGCCTGAAGACTGTCCATGTCAAGATTTCTGGCATGCTGACGTTCTTCAAGAATTAACGCTCGCAGTCTTAGCAATTTGTCATGCGTTGTTATATTGCGCATAATCTATTTCTTTTCCACAAGAAATTGTAATAATGAGGAGGCGACTTTGTTGATGTCAGGCTGATAGGAACCACTTGCGACCTGCTCCTTCAGTTCCTGGACCCGTGCAGCACGCTCGGCAGCTTCTGCATTTTGGCTTGCGTTGGTCTCATGAACACCTTTCAGCACTGAAGAAAATTCCACTTGATCACTCTTTGAGGTATCGGCTGTTTTAGCCGTGTCAGCCTTCGGAGATTTTTTTACGCCACCAACGTTGGGTGGTCCGCCTACTCCAAAAAATTCAATACTCATGTCGTCACCTTTTTTTATCCATTCAGGATCTATTTCTTCACAACCTGGTTCTCAGAAAATGTAATCTCAGATGCCCAGCATAGAGCTGTCTGAGCTTACATTCAATCTGAAAACAGTTGATTTCAAGCTTTCTTGTATAATGTATCGGAAGGTTAAAGAAAATAATTTAGGAAAATTTCTATGGCAGATGGTGGCGGAAAACTAATTTGGCGGGAAAAAGCAGTTTATTTTTCAATCCGGTCTTCGATCATATATCTTAACTGTTCAAACATGGCATTTCCGAGTCCGATTCCCTTTCCTTCACTTACACTTCTGGCTCGTTCCATATCAAGCATTTCCTGATAAATGTCGTGACTGCTATCTTTTTCGATCAGGCCGCCGTCAGGGATGGTTTTTCTCATCGCTTTGAACATTTCATTGATATAGAGCGCCTCAAATTCACGAGTTGACTGACGGAGTGATTCAAGGTCTTGTGCCTTTTTCTGACCATGATCCAGGTTAGGTTTTGAAGCGCTGAGAATGGTACGGGGGTCTATCGGTGTAAGGATCATAATCTGTCTCCTGCTAGAGGACTATCAAATCACCCTGCATGGAGCCGGATGCTTTTATGGCCTGCAGAATTGCTATGAGATCACGCGGGGTTGCGCCAATGGCATTCAGGGCAGTTACCACGTCACCTATGTTTACATCATTTTTCATATTAAGAACAGTTAACTGCCCCTCTTCTTCGACAAGCGTTATATCAGTCCTTGGCGTTTCTACGGTCTGGCCTGAGGCAAAGGGGTTTGGCTGAACGACATCGGCGCGTTCATCAATAATCAGGCTGAGGTTACCGTGTGACACGGCTACCGTCGACAGTGTCACATTTTTACCCATAACAATGGTGCCGGTCCGTTCATTGACGACCACACGGGCAACTGAATCGGCGTCGACTTCAATGGTTTCAATTGCAGAAACAAACTGAACAACATGGTCTTGAAACATCTTTGGAATAGAAATGGCTACACTGCCTGAATCTGTAGGAAACGCAGTTTTCGGTCCATAGATCCGGTTGACGGCCTGACTGATATTTGACGCGGTTGTAAAATCTGCATTGTCAAGCTGATAGTTGAGCTGACCTGCAACCCCTAAATCGACCGGGACACTGTTTTCTATGATTGCGCCATTGGGAATTCTTCCCGCCGTTGGTTGGTTTTTCTGGACGTTAGCAGCTTTGCCTCCATAAGCAAAGGCGCCGTTCGTCAGTGGTCCCTGAGCTACCGCATAGACATTACCATCGGCACCTTTCAGGGGTGTCATGAGCAAGGTTCCCCCGGAAATACTTTTGGCATCACCAATGGAAGAGAGCTGAACGTCTATGGTTGAACCAGGTTTTGCAAACGGTGGCAGATCTGCGGTTACCATTACCGCAGCAACATTCTTTAATTTAATGTTCCGCAGCTCAGAAGGGTTTACGGTGATGCCGTTGCGAATCATCAAGTTGTAAACTGCCTGCAGGGTAAATACTGATTTTCTCATGTCGTCACCAGTTCCGTTGAGACCGGTGATCAGTCCGTAGCCAATCAAGTTGTTGGAACGGACACCGCTTAGTTGGGCGATATCCTTGATCCTTGCAGCCTGGGCAGGCAGAACCAGGAAGATGAGAAGAGAGACAACAACAGCTATAAAATTTTTATTAATCATGGTATAAGGCTCGATACGAAATTAATCTTTAAAGTGTTATTCAGGTGACTTCAGTAATGCTAAAAAGGCCATACATGGTCAAGCGTTCTGGTCAGCCAACCTGGCTCCTGATGATCAGCAACGGGTCCTCTGCCTGTGTATGATATCCTGGCGTTCAAAATTTTATTTGAATCAACGGTATTAGCGGCTGTTATATCAACTGGTCTGACGATACCGGTTACATAAATAATCTGGACCTCACTGTTTACCATGACCTCTTTACCACCCCTGACCTTTAAATTACCGTTCGGGTAGACGTCTATTACCTGGGTGGACAATGAAGCGGTCAGGTCTCCGCTGCGTATGGTTTTTCCGCTACCTTCGAACTCATTGCTGAAATTTGCCTGGATCAAATTATCCATGTCAAGACCGGAATCGGTAATAAAGTCTTGATTTTCCAAACCGAAAAGCGCTGGAATGCCTGCCTGTATGGTCGAATCTCTGCCTGAAGAGGTGGTGGCCTGACGGGAGGCACTTGATTTTTCAGCTATGACGATGGTGAGAATATCTCCAATACTCATCGCTTTGTGATCAGAAACCAGTGAACCAGAAGCTGAGCTCCACAACGAGCCTGCCGTTCGCCTCGGTTGCTGTTGAGTTTGTATTTCTTCAAGAGGTTCAGGAATATCCACCACGTTATTGTTTTTTGGTGCACAGGAGGTAATCAACAGTGCAATGAGTAGCAGTAGGAGTAACCGTATCATTTTATAATCGTACCTCCACAAGACCCGGTGCCTGGACACGGCAGTAGATCAGTTTATTTGAATCGGTGTTCTTGACCCTGATAACTTCGTCTAGATGACCATCCGACTTTGCTATCCCGGTAGCTGTTAACACCAGACCACTGTGGTTTACAACAATTCTGACGAATTCTCCCTTTTCAATTACCGGTGGCAGTTCTACGTGTTCAGGGCCGATAACAGCACCCTCCTGGATGTTGCGTTTCACCACCGAGCCAATGACCTCGGAAGCAGATCTCGAGTAACTCTTCAAGGTGCTGATGTCACGCTCACCAATCGTTACCATTGCAGGTGTAATTATGTCGCCATATCTGAGTCTTCGTGTGGCGGTCACGACTGGAGTGATAGCTTTGGTATGTCCTTTTACTGAAAAGTTTTTTCGTACCTTGTTATCAACCTTGAAAATAATCGAGAATCTTGAACTGCCTATTATCCCGGGACTTGATGGAATAATATCCCAGCTTAAAGAACCGGTGTGTATCTCAAAGGGCAGCGGCAGAGAGTTCGGGATAAAGCTGATTTCGGCATCGGGTAACCGGTGAATATTTTCAGCGATATAGTCATCGATGATTTCCTGAATTTTTTCAGATGTTATGGTTACGCTTTCTCTGGTCACCGAAATCAATGGTGATCCTTTCCAGAACACGCCCGATAGTTTGCTATTATGAGATTTCTCAATCTTTTTTATGATTTCTCGTGCATCAAGAACATTAACCAGACCTGGGTCGGGAGATGTACCTACTATTTGCGACTGGAGTGCTTTTGAAAGCGGTGTCTCTTCAGATACGTTTGTAATATCAGATAACAAAACGCTATCTTTACTGACGGAGCGGCTCTGTATGAAGGTAATGTCAAGCGCCAGACATGGTGTTGACCAGAGTAGTGCAAGAATGAATAGTGTCCGAAATAACATATTATTTATCTAAACGAGGTTGATGGTTGCCTGCATCATTTCATCAGAAGTCTGAATTGTTTTTGAGTTTATCTCATAGGCTCTCTGGGTTGTAATCATCAGGGCCAGTTCTGAAACTATGTTGACGTTTGAACCTTCCAGGAAGGTCTGGAGAAGTACCCCAACCCCATCGTCTCCAGGGGTACCTGGTGTCGGGGTACCTGATGAGGCTGATTCCTGGTAAAGGTTGTCACCCAAGGCCCGTAATCCTTGATTGTTGGTAAAGACAGAAAGTTCCATGGTGCCAATTTCGGTGCTATCGGTATCATCTCCCAGTATTGCACTGACGACCCCAGTCTCACTGATGGTAATATCGCTTGCCCCGTCTGGTATGGTTATCGCCGGAACTATAGGGTACCCGTTTGACGTTGTAACCTGGCCGGTGCTGTCCCGTTTGAAGTTACCAGCGCGGGTATAGGCGTTATTACCGTTTGGAAGTTCCACTTCAAAAAAACCTGAGCCGTCGATGGCCACATCCAGTTCGTTTTCGGTCCCGATAAGATCGCCCTGGGTAAATATTTTGGCGACTGAATCTGGTCTTACGCCAACACCGACCTGAATTCCGGTCGGCGACTCGGTATCAGCAGAGGTTTGACTTCCCGGGACCTTGAGCATTTCATAAAACAGATCTTTAAATTCCGTGGTACTTTTCTTAAATCCTGTGGTCGTGACGTTGGCCAGATTGTTGGCAATTACATCTATGCTCAATTGCTGAGCATTCATACCGGTAGTGCCTGTCCAGATTGATCGTATCATACTGATATCCTTTTATAATGAATCTAATTTAAGAAAGTGTTCCAAGGTCCTGCTGTTTTTCACTAATCGATGAATACCCTTTCAGAACTTTATGGTAGGTTTCATAGAGCCTGTTAGCGTCTATCATTCGAGTCATTTCATCTACCATATTGACGTTTGACAGTTCGAGGCTTCCAGAGGTCAGATGCGGTTCGGCCTGGGGGATTTCCTGGGCGCCCTCGGAAAGCTCGAATGTAGTGTTGTCTCGACGCTTTAATTTTGATGGGTCATCAATGTCTACGATAGAAATTTGCCCGATTTCTTCTCTGTTTCCAAGCGTATCAAGGGCAGAAATCGTGCCAAATCTATTAATTGATATTCTGTAGTTTGAGTCTGTAGCAACGTCTATCGGGGTATTACTTTCATTGAGTAGTGGATATCCATTCGTGGTTACCAGCGCGCCGTCTGGTCCCTGGGTAAATGATCCGTTTCTGGTGTACAGGGGACCATCTGGTCCAAGTACTTTGAAGAATCCAGAATTATGGATTGAAAGATCGAAGGTATTACCTGTCTCTTTCAGCGGCCCCGGGCTAAAGTTGGTGACTGATTTGTTTATGCGAACGTAATTGATCCCATTGGCATCACCGACCTGCTGCTCATTGTTTAAAATCGATTCAAAACTGACCAGCATTTTTTTGTAACCGGTCGTACTGACATTTGCCAGGTTGTTAGAAATATTTGCCAGTGACTGTTCTTGTGAGACAGCTCCTGCTAAAGCGCTATATTTTCCTGATACCATGTTCTTTACCTTTTTTTATCAATCTTATTATCTCAATAGATATATCGGTTTGTTCCTCATTTTTCTTAAAGAAATGACAGGTAATCTTTGATCCTTCTCAAAAATTAATACGATTTACACCCTGAGTTTATTTGGGAAAGGGTTACCAGTTGATCAGCTTCCTGTTTTGAGATCGAAAACAGTGCAGCGATTTCAGCCGCTTTGGTTCCCTTTCCAGACAGTGATCTGATATAAAGATAACGTTCAGGTATTGAAACGGTTGCCGCCCTGGCATGATAAGACGAGGTAGACATCTGCATTCTCGTTGTTGCCTCATCAGCTTCCCTGAGATTTTTTGAGAATGAATGATTTTGTTCAACTTTATCTTTCAGCTGCTGGTATTGAGCGCTAACCGATCTGGCTTTATCATCGATCATGTTCTGCTGTCTGCACAGACGAGAATATTTTTTCCTGTATCGCATCTGGTTAATTATTGACAGAACCAGCAGCAGGAGGGTTGCAGCCACAATATAAATTAAGTAATTCATATGTTTACCTTTATTAATGAAGTCTGTTTTTCATTTTTGTTTTCAGCTTTATAAGTGCCTGGCTGTGCAGTTGGGAAACCCTGCCTTCAGACACATCGAGCACTTCGGCTATTTCTTTCTGGGTTAATTCTTCGTAATAGTAGAGAGAGATGACAACCCGTTCTTTTTCAGACAGCTCTTCGAGTGTTTCCGCAATTGTTTTTGTAAGTTCTTTGTTTTCCAATCGATCGGCAGGATACGCTTCCCGCCGTTCTTCAACAAGGGTGTCGAGAAAGACTCTGCCTTCGTTAGAATGATCGAGTGTTTCATTGAGGCTGACACAGCCCAGATGACTGACTTCACCAAGAACCTTCCGATAATTATCGGTTGTCATTTCCATTGCTTCGGCAACTTCTTCATCCTCAGGATCTCTGCCGAGTTTAATTTCAAGCTCACTGATCGTTTTGCCGATACGGCTTTGTTTGTCACGCAGGGAACGGGAGAACCAGTCGAGCTTACGCATCTCATCAAGAATTGCTCCTCGTATGCGGTATTCGGCAAAGGTTTTGAAGAGGATGTTTTTCGAGTAGTCAAATTTATTAGCAGCATCAATCAGCCCAAGCATACCAGCACTTCGCATGTCATCCTGGTTCATAAAAGCAGGGACCTGGGTCACCATTCGTCCGACAAGGATGTCAACAAGATAAAGATTATCTTTGATAAGTTTCGACTTATCTTCTGCGTGTGAGGGCTGGGAGTAAATCATCTGTTCTGCTTCTCTCCAAAACGAAGAAGTTTTTTCCAGAAAAACTGAAGGTTACCTTTCGGGTCACTATCTGCCGGTTCAAGGGTGATTCTTTCAGCAAGGTTGGAAAAGGCGCCGGCAACCTTTGATGACGGATAAAGATCAGATATGACTTTTTGCTTTCGTATACAATCATTCATCTGTTTATCTGCCGGTATCGATCCAAGAAAATCGATAGAAATATCAAGGTATCGGCTTGAGACCATCGTTAGCTTACGGTATACGTCCAGGGCATCGTTATCATTTTCAACCATATTGACAACAAGATTAAAGTGCTTTTCATGGAACTGAACCGAGAGCAGTTTCATCAATGCATATGCATCGGTAATTGCAGTCGGTTCAGGAGTTGTAACCACCAGGATCTCCTGGGCAGCGGTATTGAAATAGGTTACATTTTCGGAAATTCCGGCTTCAGTGTCGATCAGCACATAATCGAAGCTGTCCGGCATGGAATCAAGGCCTTCAAGAAGTCTTAATTTATGTGAAGCATCAAGTCTGATAAAATTTTGCATACCGGACCCTGCCGGTAAAATCTTAATCCCATAAGGTCCTTCAACCATTACATCGCGGAGTCCCTGTTCACCTGAAAAAAAGTGATTGAGATTATGGGCGGGAGTCAGACCAAAGACGACATCGATATTTGCCAACCCCAAATCAGCATCAAGTATGAGGACCTTTTTACCAAGCTTTGCAAGCGATACTGCAATATTGGCAACGACTGCTGTTTTACCGACGCCGCCTTTTCCGCTGGTTATCGAATAAACCCTTGTTGTTTCGTTGTCTTCTGTCGGAGTTGAAGCGGCATTGATTGTTCGCAGGGTTTCCGCCTGGTCATTTAGGTTATTGTTGCTTTCTGTCATGGAGTGGTTCCTTGAATAGATGGTATTACAAGCCTGGCGACTGCTTCCCGGTCAATCTGAAGTATATCTTCGGGTACACGCTGACCGTTTGTTATATATGAGAGCGGGGTTGGGTTTTTTAGCTGTGTATTAAGAATTGCACCAAGATGGGTGCATTCATCAATCTTGGTAAAAATTGTTTTATCCAGGTTTAATTTTTGAAAATGACTTACAGCCTCTATTAATTCTGAATCACGTGTTCCTGCTGACAGGACCAGATGCTTTTCTATCTGCAGATCATCGGTCAGGAAGGTTGAAAGCTCTTCAATACTGATTTTATCTTTTGGGCTGCGCCCGGCAGTATCGATGAGAATAACATCTTTATCGCGATGTTTATGGATCGCTTTTTGGAACTGGCCTGGAGTCAGCACGACGTCTACCGGTAAATTCATTATTTCACCATAGACCTTAAGCTGTTCGACAGCGGCAATACGATAGGTGTCAATTGTAATAAGAGCCACTGACTTGCGGAATCTGCCGATGCAGAGGGCGGCGATCTTGGCAAGCGTGGTTGTTTTGCCGACACCGGTAGGGCCAACGAAAGCAATCCTTTTCTGACCATTTGACTCGGTAAAATCAGGCGGTGAGACATGAATGAACCCACCGGTAATCTCCTGAAAGAAGCTTGATAATTTTTCAGGATCTGAAAGCTCTTCATGGGACAAAGAGTCGCGTGCAAGATCTGCAATAACCTTTGATGTCTCTATTGAAATGCCATAACTACAAAGCAACTCGACAAGAACCTTTTCCGGTGATGGAGGATGCTCTTCAGTCGTGCCCTCTATAGCCGAAGAATGATCTGTCTGCTGCTGTAGCGGCTTTGCCGGCTTGAGTTGGGAAACCTCGGCGGAAAGCGACCTGATCATCGATTTCAGTTCGTCAAGTTCTCTATTTACATCCTGACCACTGTTTTGATGTTCCTTGTTCTCTGAGAAATGAGGAGTTTTCTTTATTTCCCCAGATTTGTTTGAGGGAGTGAGGGAGAAAGGGCTATTAGGGGTGCCGATCCTGTCTGCGTTGGTTGAATTGTTTTTCCTGTAAAAAGGTGTCGTGGCTGAGTGCTTCTCGGCTGACAGTCCGAATGAGCCATTGCCGTTTTTGAAAGAAGGAGGCGTCTCATCTATTGCAGCAGTAATTTCCAGCATAGACTTGCCAAGTATACCGAGCTTTGAGTTACGGATGGAACGTGTTGATAAAATCAGCGCATCCGCGCCAAGTTCATTGCGAACCATCCTCAAGCCTGTTGCCATATCCGGGGATTCAAAAACTTTAACTTGCATCGATAGTCACTGTTCCTAAAGACTTAACCTTAAAGGTAGGTAATATCTCGTTATGAGATATGACGATAAGGCCTGGATAATATCTTTCTGTCAATTTTCTTACATGGGGGCGTATCTGCGGTGCAGCCAGAAGCACCGGTTTTTGGCCCCCTTGAAATAACGATACAGCCTGGCCGATAGCGTCGAGTATTTTTTGTGCGATCAGTGGATCTATGGCCAGATAGCTTCCGGTTTCCTTGTGCTGCACAGCATTCAGGACCGAATCTTCTAAAGGTTTTGAGAGTGTAAGAAGCGGTATGGTATTGTCGGTAGCAAGATCTGAACTGATGGTCCTGGAGAGGGAGTGCCGTACATATTCGGTGAGTATCTCAGGGTCTTGTGAGGTTGGCGCCCAATCTGCTATTGTTTCAAGAATTGACCTGAGATCACGTATGGAAATACCCTCACGGAGAAGATTTTGGAGAACTCTCATGACGGTTCCAAGTGAAACGGTGCTCGGGACAATTTCTTCGACCAGTTTCGGGTACGTTTTGGCAAGATTGTCGAGGAGATTCTGGACTTCCTGGCGCCCGATCATTTCATGGGCGTGCTGCTTGATGATCTCACTGATATGAGTGGCGATTACGGTTGTACAGTCAACAACGGTATATCCAGCCATTTGTGCACGTTCTTTTTTATCTTCGGTGACCCATAGTGCATCAAGACCAAAGGCCGGCTCTTTTGTGGGGATACCCTTGATCGACTCAGTTGCAATTCCCGGATCCATTGCCATGAAATGTCCGGGCATGATCTCAGTTTCAGTTACCTTCACACCCTTAAGAGCAAGGGTATACTGGTTCGGGTTAAGTTGAAGGTTATCTTTGATATGAATGGGTGGAACAATAAAGCCATTGTTCAAGGCAAACTGTTTCCTTATTGATTGTATTCTGGCAAGGAGTTCACCATCTTGTGCTGAATCAACGAGTGGTATCAGGCCATAACCGACCTCAAGTTCAAGAAGGTCAATGTTGAGCATTTCCTCATAATTTTCTTCCCTTCTTACAGGAGCTTCGACTGGAGCTTCATCCTCCAGGGCTTGAGCTGATTGTTTTTCACGATCGAGATAATATCCGAGCAAGGCAAGAGAAATGGAAAGCGTCAGAAACGGAATAAATGGGAGACCTGGAATGAGAGCAAAGATGAGCAGGATAGCAGAAACCACCCAGATAGCGATAGAATGAACAGTAAATTGTTCTTTGAGGTCAGTTCCGAAATCTTTTTTGCCGGTCGACCTGGTGACCAGTAGACCAGCTGAAGTAGAGATAATAAGGGCAGGTATCTGTCCGACAAGTCCATCTCCTACGGTTAAGATGGTATAGGTCTGGGCAGCCTCCCCCATTGGCATTCCCTTTTGAAGAACACCAATAATGAAACCGGCTCCGATGTTAATCATGGTAATGATAATAGCGGCAATCGCATCTCCCTTGACGAACTTTGATGCACCATCCATGGCTCCGTGAAAGGCTGCTTCGTCAGCAACCTCGGTACGCCGTCTTCGTGCTTCGTTTTCATCTATCATACCGGCATTGAGATCAGCGTCGATTGCCATCTGCTTACCTGGCATTCCGTCGAGGGTGAAGCGTGCAGCAACCTCAGCAACACGTCCGGCACCTTTGACAATTACCAGAAAATTTATCAGTACAAGAATGACAAAGATGACGATACCAACAACATAATTTCCACCAACCACAAATTGACCAAAAGACTGAATTACCGATCCGGCAGCGTCAGGTCCCTGGTCACCGTTGAGTAAGATGAGTCGGGTGGAGGCCACGTTAAGGGACAGTCGAAAAAGGGTTGTAGTAAGCAGAATTGATGGAAAAATGGAGAATTCTATTGCTTTAACGGTGTAGAGGCTTATCACCAAAATCAAGAGCGCCAGTGTGATGTTCATCGAAAGAAACAGGTCGAGCATGATCGATGGCAGCGGAATGATCATGATCATAATAATACCAACAAGGCCAAGTGATGCTATTACATCACTTCGTTTGGACAAATCTCTCCAGTTGAATCGGGTTAACAGGTCACGAACGCCAACAGCTTCCATTATGATTTATTTCCTTTCAATGAGTAGACATGAGCTAATATTTGAGCGACTGCCTTGAATAACGATTCAGGAATTGTGGTTCCCACCTCGAGTTTATGCAATAACCGGGCCACAGGCGGGTTCTCGATAATCGGCACGTCATGGTCTTTGGCGATTTCGCGTATTTTGAGTGCAATAAGGTCAGCACCCTTGGCGATAATTGTTGGTGCCTGCATTTCTGCACTGTCATACTTGACAGCGACCGAGAAATGAGTCGGGTTGGTTATAATAACGTCTGCTTCAGGGACCTCAGCCATCATACGTTTTCGTGCCATATCCTGCTGAATTGCGCGGATCTGGGACTTTATCATCGGGTCACCTTCAGACTCCTTGTGTTCTTCCTTGAGTTCCTGCTTGGTCATTTTCATTTTTTGTTCCATTTCCCAACGAACAAACAAAAAATCAAGAAAGGCAATGAGGATCAGCAGGCCGCAGACCTTGGCAAGAATCAATGCCGCTGTTTTACCGAGAAAAACCAGGGTGGTGATTACCGTTGTGTCAATAAGAAGAAACGCTTCCGGTAGGTTATCAATTACCGTAGAGTAGGCAATCCAGGCTATCAGCACTACCTTGGTAAGAGACTTTACCAACTCCACCAGTGATCGTTTTGAAAACAATCTTCCCATCCCTTTGATCGGGTTCATTTTGCTGAAATCAGGTGTCAGCGGTTTTCCGGTGAGAAGCCAGCCGAACTGCAGAAAACTTGATAGAAAACCAACAATGAGTACCGTCAAAAACAACGGAAACATCAGAAGAAAAAGGTCTTTGAACATAAATGCTGAGAGTTTAATAATGGATGCCGGGGTAATGTTGAATTGGCAGCTCGATTGCCAGATAGCGGAGATAAAATCAGTTATGCCGTGCAGGAATCTGGGCAGATATAAAAACCAGAATGCCAGCGTAACAGTAAACAGGGCGGCCGTATGAACCTCCTTGGACTGGGCGACCTGTCCTTTGTTTCTGAAATCCTGTCTTCTTTTAGCCGATGGTGCTTCAGTGCGTTCACCGCCGGATGTGCTCTCTTCAGCCATACTGTTTTTACCCTGAGATTATGGTACCAGATGGAAATCAATACCTGTTACTGAGCAAAAAGCAGACCAGTATGGATGTATTAGAGATAAAATAGATTTTTCTCAGACAACTAGGGCTGAAGAAACGACAGAAGGGTGAAAATGCGGTTTGGAAGATCGTCAAATTCTCGACTAAGTGTGATGTAAACAAGATTAAGTGTCAAACCTATGACGGTGAAAGAGATGCCAATGTTGAGTGGAAAAGAAAGGAGAAAGACGTTTCCCTGGGGAAATGTTCGTGCCAGGATTCCAAGTATGAGACCGGAGAGGAGTAATACCGCTAGAACCGGGGCACTGAACTGGATACCCAGGCGGAACATGTGTGAGGCCAGTTCCATCAGATATGGAACTGCGCTTCCTGAAAGATCGATTCCTCCTGGCGGCAGAATCCTGTAGGATTCAACAGCTGCATTGAGGAAAATAAAATGTCCTCCAATGGCCAGAAAAATAAAAATGGCAAAGACATTCTGGAATTGGGAGAGAAGGGAAATCTGTCTTTGATTTTGCGGATCAAAGACGTTGGCAGCGGCAAATCCCATTTGAAAACCGATGATGGTGCCGCCAAATTCTACTGCTGTAAATATGAGTCTGGCGGTAAGACCGACAATTACTCCTATCAGGACTTCTGCAACCAGAAATATGATAAAGGTCGGCGGAGTAAAAGAAATTTCGGGGATGTAACCCTGCATTAACGGGAAAAGTACCAGAGAGCAGCAGAAAACCAGCGCCACTTTAACCTGATTGGGAGCTTGTGGACCTGTAAAAACCGGGATTGCACCAATGAACCCTGCAACGCGGGCAGTGCTGATGAGAAAGGCCTGGAACTGCTCAATAGGAACGAGTTGAATATCCATTTGCTTCAGATGGTGGCAATGGCCTCGAAAATACCGGTGGTGAATACGGTTAGCAATTTTATTAACCAGGGAGCAAAAATCAGCATGGTCAAAAAGACTGCAACTATTTTCGGTACGAATGTCATTGTTTGTTCATTAATCTGTGTTGCTGCCTGGAAAATAGAAATCAGAAGACCAATGATGAGGCCGGCAAGCAGCATTGGCGCAGCCCCAAGGAGAACGGTCTGGACAGCTTTGCGGCAGATATCGATAGCCATTTCAGGCGTCATGGTCTTTCTCCGGTAGATTTATGTTACGAAAAACTTTTTATAAGTGAACCGACAACCAGCCCCCAGCCATCAACCAGCACAAAAAGGAGCAATTTAAACGGCAATGAAATAATTACCGGCGGCAGCATCATCATCCCCATTGACATCAGTATAGAGGCGACGATCATATCAATTACCAAGAACGGCACATAAATCATAAACCCCATCTGAAAGGCCTTTTTCATCTCTGAGAGCATAAATGCGGGAATAAGGGTGAGAGTTGGGATATCTTCCTTGCTGAATGGCTCCTGATCAAGCGTAATGTCTGAAAGCAGGAAAAGCTCTTCCTCCCCGACCTGGCTAAACATAAAATCTCGCATGGGTAGTAAAGCACGGTCAAAAGCCTGCCCCTGAGTGATCTGTTCTTCAAGATATGGCTGGAGGGCGTTATCGTTAATATCATTGATAACTGGCGACATAATAAAAAAAGAGAGGAACAGGGAGAGTCCAACCAAAACTTGCGTAGGGGGCATGTTTTGAGTCCCCATAGCCTGCCTGACAAAGCCAAGAACAATCACAATTCTGGTAAAGCATGTCGTCATTAATAGAATCGCAGGAGCAATTGACAAAATGGTGAGCAGGAATAGAACCTGCAACACCGTTGATACCTGCTGGGGAGACTCGGCCTCCTGAATTCCAAAAGAGACGGTCGGCACAGTGACACCAAAAGCAACAGATGGTATCAATAGAATTGCTGCACAGAGAAAAAGGAAGGTATGAATTCGTTTTGGGACGTTCATACGGACTGGCTTGATTCAGTATCTTTCAGAATCGATTTAAAATTTGAACGAGAATGGGTTTCATCCTCGATTGATGCGATCAGGTTAAGAGAATCTCCACCACTGCCAACAAGATACTCTTTGCCTCTTACTTCTATAAGGAAAAGTGATTTTTTCGGCATCAGGTGGCGGCTTTCAATTACCTTGATAATACCCTTCCCTCCGCCCTGAAGCAGGGTCACCCTTTTTTTTACCAAACCGTAAATGATCAGTAAAATGCCGAGAACGACAAGGAGTCCCCAAATCATTTTCAATGAAGAATTGAACATGGAAAAGCTTTCAGCAGATAAAACGAAGCGCGGGTTTAATGACTCGTATAACGTCATTGATAATGAAGCACTGAAAACAATATGACTTTTTTTCATTGAAGAATCTTAGCCCAGTTTCTCTATACGGTCACTTGTACTGACAACATCAGTCAGCCTGATTCCGAATCTTTCTCCAACCATGACAGCTTCACCTCGAGCGATAAGACGGGAGTTGACGTAGAGGTCCAATGGATCGCCAGCCAGCTTGTCCAGTTCTATGACATACCCCTCGCCCATCTTCAGGAGATCTCGAAGCAATATTTTACTTCTTCCCACTTCAACTGAAACCTGCAGGGGGACGTCATAAAGAAAATCGAGGCCACGCACGTTTTCCGCATCGTTTAAATTTGAGGCAGCCTGACGGACAGTGGGGGAGGTGGCATCTTCTTCAAGAAGCTCTTTTAATTCTTTTGGGTCAGGACGGGATCCAGACTCCATATTGTTAGACTCCATGGTTACTCCTTATAGTTTCAATTACAAATGGTTGTCAGGCTTATTGCTTTTTTACCTCTGTGCACCCCTGGCTGAGCAAAAAATTTCAATTTTTCTTCAACCAGGACCTTGAGTGTTGAGTTGAGATCATAATCGAGGGGGAGAATATCTCCTTTTTTCAAACCCATGACCTGACCAACAGGAAGCTCAATTACACCGGATTGGGCAATAACGGTGGTTGTCATATCTTTTAGCTCTTCAATTAGGATATCGGTCCAGCCGCCATGTTTGAGAGAACTGACGCTTAAAAGGTCCTTGAAGTCTTCTCTGAACGGATCCAGCGTGGCAAGGGGAAAAACAAGTTCCATAAGGCCATGCATTTCTCCTACCGTTACATCGAATGTGCCGATGATGACTTCTGATTTAGGATTGGTAATTGAAACAAGCCTCGGGTTGTTCTCAACTTTGATGAGGGTAGACTCCAGCCGGGTGATAGGACGGAAGGCCCTGTCCAGATCATCACAGGCTTTTGTCATCAGGGATTTGAGTACATTCAGCTCAATTTTGGTGAGGGTGCGATCCAGTTTCAGTAATTCGAGATCGTTCGATGCACCAAGCATAATCTCTATCGTTGAAAAAGATAATGAAGGATCGAACTGAATCAGCGCACCATGCTTCAGCGGCGCCAGATTGAGCACCCCGATGGCTCCGAGATTATCCTTTGACAGGAGGTATTCCTGAAAGGGCATGGATTCCAGTCCGGATCTGATAATTGAGAAGGTACGCTGCAGTTGATTGGATAATGAAATCGAGAAATTCTGACAGAATGCGTCCAAAATAATATCAAAATTGGGGATTCTGATTGTATCGGCTCGTTGATTGGAAACTTGAAACAGATCAAGTTCTGAACATTCTATCTGCTGGTCAAGTTGTCTCCTCTTATTTTCCAGTTCGTTTGAAACGCGACCTTCTTTTATGGCACTTAGAAGATCATCTATTTCCTGTTTCGAGAGAATCGGTTCCACGGTGTTCACTTTTCTATAGGTTGTTATTGAACGACAAAATCCGTAAAATAAATGGCTTTGGCCTGTCCGGTATAAAGGATTGCATTGATTTTACTGAGCAATTCTGCTTTCAGCTGCTTTTTGCCCTGAAGATCCTGTAATTCCTCAAACGTCTTATTACCAGCGAGGAGTAGAATTGCATCGCGGATTTGAGGCATCCTTTTTTCAAGCTCTTCTTTTGAGGGTTCACTGGACAGCTCAATGGTCAGTGAGGCCTTGACATAATGATTATTTTCATCACTGATAATATTGACGATGAACTCTTCAATATTTACCATCGGTCCAATCTCAGCCTGTGCATTGATTTGGGGAACGGGAACCTCCATTCCTGGATCTTTGTCTTCAGGCGGAGGTTCTTTCATGAACAGCAGATATCCGGCTACCGCTCCGCCTATTAAAAGAACGAGGCTGACTAGACCAATAATTATAAACAGTTTTTTTCCGGAGCCTCCTGTTTCAGAGGACTCCGTCGTTTTCGGAGCTTTTTCGGCCATCTTGTAATCCCAATAAAATTTGAAAAGCAGGTGTCAAAATATTTACAGTGGTATCTTACCTGCCTCATTACTTGCAGGACTCATGCCTGAAGTGTCTTTAACGCGCAAAACAAAGTCAACACGTCGGTTTTGGGAACGATTTTCGTCGGTTGTGTTTGGTACAAGAGGCCTTTGTGAACCGTAGCCAATGGCTGACATACGGTCGAGGGGAAGGAGGCTGCCTTGATCGTAAAAACGAGTAACAGAGACGGCCCGTGCAATTGAAAGGTCCCAGTTGTCATGCCCGGGTGTGGTGGGTGTGACCTGATCATCTGTGTGCCCCTCAATCCTGAGTGTCATGGGAAGTGGTCTGATCATGTCAGCTATTTTTCTCAGAGTGGGGAGGGACTGAGGCGATATTCGTGCATCACCGGGATTAAAAACAATAGTATTATTAACTCGTAAAATTATGGTACCATCGTCGCGCTTTATTGCCTCAACATCTTTACCCATTTCAAATTCTTCAATCTGGGCTTTCATTTTGCGATGAATTTTGGTGGTTAACTCTCTTTGAACGGGATTAAATTTAGTCTTTGGCGGTGCTGGTAATATCGGTATTGCAAATTCAACGTGAGCAGGACGGGAGTGTACGCCAAAGGCATCCTTAAGAGAGCTTGAGGCCTCGGTAAAGCGGACCGGGTCCATACTTGCCATGGACATCAGCAGCACGAAAAAGGTCAGGAGCAGCGTAACAAGATCTGAATAGGTAACCATCCAGGCTGGTGCGCCGGGAGGAGCATCCTTTTTTTTTGATTTCTTTTGTATTTCAGGCGGGTTATTGTTTTCGTCACTCATAACCTGACCTCATTTTACCTGTTGAAAGTCGTCTCACGCAACTTCGGAGCGATGAATGCGTGGAGCTTCTGCTCCATGATGCGGGGGTTCTCGCCAGAAAGAATGGACTGCATCCCTTCAATGATCAAGGTTTTGTTCAATACTTCTGATTGTGAACGATTTTTCAGCTTTCCGGCCATTGGAGCAAAGATCACATTGGCAAGGACAGCTCCATAAAACGTTGTCAGGAGTGCCACCGCCATAGCCGGTCCAATTTTGGAAGGGTCATCCATGGTTTGAAGCATCTGCACAAGACCGATCAGCGTGCCAACCATCCCCATGGCAGGGGCGTAGGCTGCAAGGGAAATAAAGATATTTGAACCTTTGTCATGACGCTGTTCAATATATTCAATCTCGGTGTTAAGCATGCTGCGCAGGGTCTCGGGTTCCTGCCCGTCAACAGCCATCTGCATGGCTTTAATAAGAAATTCATCCTCGATATTCTCCATTGCGCTCTGAAGTGCGAGGATTCCTTCCTTGCGTGCCTTGTTGGCAAATTCCATCAACTGGATAATCATATCGTTAATGGAAGACTCCTTGTGTAGTAATGTTTTCTTGGCAACATTGGCTGCATCAAAAAGATCCGAGAATGGATAGTGGACAAATGCGACTCCAAGCGTACCTCCAAAGACAATCATTACGGATGGAACGTTAAAGAAAATGGACAGCGGGCCGCCCTGGAGAATAGCCATAAGCATCAGGCCAAAGGCTGCTCCCATTCCTATAATTGTTGAAAGGTCCAAAAAAACCTCCGACGTTAAGACAAGTAACGTATGGAAATGTGGTGTTTCCAGTCAATCTGCAAGTTTTCGGCCAGATTATTTTTTTTAAATTCGTTTTTCACCTTTTTTATCATAGGCTTTTGCGTGTAAAAACTCAAGGTTGCAATAGATTTTATAGCCATAAATAAGATATTGGACGGAGAAAAAAAAAGAGGAGTCAGAATTACTGACTCCTCAATAACAAACCTGTGTCAGATTGTTGACACTTTATCGTTTCAGGTTAATCAACTCTCCGAGCATTTCGTCAATTGTGGTGATAATTTTGGAATTTGCCTGAAATCCTCTCTGGACCGTAATCATACGGACAAACTCGTTACCCATATCGACATTTGATTGTTCAAGGGCGTTGGTAAATATTTTTCCAAGTTCTGCTCCCGGAAGGCCGGTTCGAGGGGGACCGGCAGCAGCCGTCGCCACAAACATGTTACTTCCCTGAAGCTTGAGGCCGCCTGGGTTCTGAAATTTAGACAGTGCAAGCTGGGCGATATTTGTCTGTTCACCGTTTGAGTATGAGGCCACCACAATTCCTTCTTCATTTATGTC
>CAZOWJ010000034.1:15085-17230 GCA_964583415.1 uncultured Desulfocapsaceae bacterium | reverse complement strand
GAATGGCTGTCCCTGGACCTGAAACCCCTCCGGATTGACGAGGTAGCCGTCCTGGTCAAACCTGAAAGCTCCAGCACGTGAATAATACATGGTGTTGTCACCCGGTTCCTTGAGCATAAAGAAACTGTCACCCTCAATGGCAACATCGAGTCCGGACTCGGTGGATTCGAAGGTTCCCTGGCTGAAAATATTGTCTACTTTTGAAAGGTTGACACCCCTGCCTATCTGTGATGAACCGCCAGACCCGTTTACTGAGGCAGACAGTAAGTCAGAAAAAACCGTTCTTGCCCCTTTAAAACCGACGGTATTGGTATGGGCGAGATTATTACCAATTACGCTCATCGCATGAGAGTTTGTTTTTAAACCGCTTACACCGCTGTACAATGCACTGGAAATACCCATCTGCTATCCCTCCATTGACGTTTTACGTCTGATACTGTAGTGGACCTGAAATCCTTTTTAAAATAAGCTGACAGTTATCCTTCCGTGGGCACTGTTTCTTCAGCACTTTCAGCAACAGCCTGAGCAGCTTCTGCTGCAGTTTCTTCTACTGCTGTATTTGTTTCCTGTTGTGTAGGCTCTTCCTGGCCAGGGCCTGTCTCTACGTCATACACACCTTTGATCTTGTTGACCTCTATCTCTCCAAACAGTGTGTAAAGTAGGCCGCCACTTGCGTTGTCCAGGTCTACTCCTGTTACCACTGAGCGAACAAGCGGGGCAGCAGCTATGCTATCAGCAGCAGCAGAAGCTTCGACGACAATCGTATAGTCACCAACTGGTGCCGGAGATCCTGAAGTGGCAAGGCCATTCCAGGTAATGAAATGATCTCCTTTCTGCAGATCTGTACCCTTGAGGGCTGCCACAGTAGCGCCATCCTTCTGGAGAAGCAGTGTTATATCTTTGGCTTCGCCATCTATCGAATAACCGATTCGAACAGGGTCTCCTTCGAATTTGAATTCACTGTCGGCATATGCGACTTCTTTGCCTATCATGCTCAAAGCTGCAAGCTTTTGAGAGTCATTGACAGAAGAGGCAACATTATCCATACTCTCGTTAAGATTAAATAATTGTTCAAGAGAGCTGAATTGAGCGAGCTGGGCAGTAAACTCTGTTGGGTCATCAGGGTTGAGTGGATCCTGATTTTGAAGCTGGGCAACCAACAGGGTAAGAAAATCTTCTTTCCCCATAATATCGTTACTCATATCTGCTTCGTTTGCTTTTGTTTGTGCTGCAGCAGTTGTGGCCTGGTTAATTACATCGATATAACTCATGGATTTACTCCTAAATAGTCAGGTTTACTCCTGATTGATCATCTGCGTCTGTTAAAAGGGTCTCTTCAATTTCGAATTTTGATGTTGTTGTCGGTTTATTCTGACCTTTCAAGAATTGGGTCTGGTCTTGAAATAGTTGACCATGCTGGCTGGTGAAATCATCAATATTGTCTGACTTGAACGAAACGTTTAAATCTTCCACTGAAATACCTTGATTCTCCAGAAGTTCTCTCAGGCGATGGATGTTTTTATCTATTATTTCCCCTGCTTTATGGGTCTGGGCATATATATTTGCTTTTAGAACGTCACCTTTAACAATTACCTCAATTTTCAACTCACCTAATTCTGCAGGATTCAACTGCAGGCTGAGTCGACTGGTCTGCAGGCGTGAGTGGACTGAAAATCGCTCAACTATCTGGTTTATGATTTCCTGATCGCGAACAAAATTGAGCTGAGGGGAGGGTGAAGTGGCCATCTTTACATTTTGAGCGGGTTGGGTGGACCCAATCTCATGGAATTGCGATGCAAAGCTACTGTTCGTTGATTGCTCCGTTGCGGCAGAATTGCTGTTTTGAGCTGTATTCAGGCTCTGCTGCTGCAGGGTGCCATTATCCGTTGAGTTTGAATTCTGTTGTAATGTTCCATTACTATTTGCCATATGCTTTTCATGCACAGAAGATTTTGAGTCGGATACCATTTCATGAAGAGTTTCCCGTATGGAGTTGCGAAGGGGTTCTTTCGTTGATAGCGACAGAATTTCTGGAGAATTCAAAATCGTTGCCGTAACTGAACCGTCATTTACTTTATTCAGAATTTCATTTGAGCTAATCTGAGGAGCAGGATTTTCCTGAATGGCGGGATGTACCAGGTAGCC
>CAZOWJ010000034.1:0-14985 GCA_964583415.1 uncultured Desulfocapsaceae bacterium | reverse complement strand
TTGAGCTAATCTGAGGAGCAGGATTTTCCTGAATGGCGGGATGTACCAGGTAGCCGACGGTTTTAGGCGATGTTATCCTGGACTCAAACGATACATCTATCTTAAGACTGTCGTTGTTCTGGCTGATTAGCTTCTGTATTTCGCCAAGCATTATTGACGGTTGTTCGGTACTTGAAGGCTGACCCGTAAAGAAAAAGTCAGGCTGTCCTTTTATAAACGCAGAAATAAGTGGAGGATGGGAAACGGTTTTCCCTGCATCAGGAGAAATACCTTTATTAAAATGGTGCCCTGAGGGGAACGGTAACGAAGAATCTGGTTGCAATAACAGAGGCAATGATGACCCGGCCCTGGTTTCCAGGCTACTTTTCAAGAAAGGAGGTATACCTTCAAGATCAGTATTTATGAATGTTTTCTGAACTGTTATCGCTACTGTTTCAGTACTTTTAATAGAAAAGGCCGATGCAGTGGAATTTAAGGCAAGGATCATTTCATGAGATTGATTAGCAGAAACGAATTTTTGGACGTCAGATAGATTTTGTTGCGCCCAGTCTTTCGCTGGTTCTAAATTCTTAATTGGTGCAGACCCGCTTTCAGTCAAAGATCCAGAAGAAAGCAATACATCCGTATCATCAAGGTTGTCTGAATCGCCATGAGATACATAATCCTGAGTAGTCATAAGAGTGGGGAGTTGAATACGTTCATCAACGCTAAGCTTGTGGCCCGCAGGTACCCAACCAGTCTCGTTTGGGTTGTTTTCTACTAGAGATTTTTTGCTGGAGTGGGAAACGGGGAAGAATTCGTTTAAAGAAACGCTGGTTGGCTCTTTTGGTATTATTGGTAACGATTCAGAGTTGTTATTGTTGATCAGGGGATCAACTTTTTCGCCAGGCTGTGAGGAAGTTTCACGGTTTGGAATTGCCTGGCCAAAAATTTCACTAAATCCCGTTTCACCGCTGCCTGTTGGAAGCTCAACTGAATGAAGAGGTGTTCCTTGTTGAGGTGCAGGAATGATCGGGATTATGTCCATGTACGTTACTCCAGTTGAATCGTTGAAAAGGTTTTACTTATTTCAGTTGCCTGGGGTTTATTCAAGCTGTCGAGTATTTTTGCCGCTGATTTAACTTTCATGTTTGCCAAAAGATCAGCTGCAAGTTGTTGCTGGAGTCCGGATAATGCCAGAGCTGCTTTCACCGGATCCATTTTCTCGTAAATCTTGCTGAGATCCTTTACTTTTTTGACTTCTTCAGCATTTTTCTCTGCTAATAGTTCGGTTAGCTGCTGTTTGCTGCGCTCCAGTTCTTCCAGTCGTTTATCAATCTCAGCAAGTTTCTTATCGACAGCATCTTCGAGGGTCTTTAGCTCCTTTTCTCTCAGAACAAGTTCTTTTTTCTCTTCGAAGATCACTGCCCGCTCTTCCTTCATTGTTGCATGAAGTCTTCTCTGTTCAACTGACGAAAATTCAATCTCTTCAGAAGGGTTGTTCTCCTGGGCACAGAGAGAAGAAAAGCCGGTAAGCGTGAAAAGACATATGTAGAAAAATGAACAGGCTGTAATGGTAGGTCGTATCATAAGACTTCTCTTGGTTCGGTTGAATCCTGCTGATTTCGGTAGAGAACTGCAATTTCATCGAGCATTGCAGATTCTTTTTTATCGATAAATTTCTGATATTCCAAATTTTGTCTCTCTTTTAATTTTTTCAATACGCGCTCTTCTTTATTTTTCTTGATGAGATGATTTCTTTCACGCACAAGGTATTCAGTTTTTTTCCTTAACGTTTCTTGTCGTTTGATTAACTCAGCAGAAATAAATTCAATACGATTCTGATAGCGGATGTGTTCATCAACAGCAACACCCTGATGTTGGAGTTTTGTAATTGTATCGATGAGATTCAGGTATTCTTTTTGTTTATTAACGAAATCATCATGCGCCTTGTTGCGTTGGTTCTGAGCCTCCTGGAACCTGTTTCTGGCCTGATCTTTCAATCTCTTTCTATGTTTAAGAACGGTTTCCAGATTGAATGGTTTCATAGTATATTTTTTTTAGATCAGCCCGACTGTTTGTCAGATTGTCGTCTGTTTTTTTGCTGGTCTTCATCCTTTCTTTCGCTAAGAATTGTACCAAGATCCTCAACAGTCTGTTTCAGGGATGTGGTTTCATCATAGTTCTGGCATAGAAACCTGTTAATATCATCAACTTTGCTGATGGCGTTATCAATATTGGGGTTTGATCCTTTCATGTAAGCCCCTATATTGATGAGATCTTCGGCTTCTTTATAGGTTGCCATAATGGACCGTGCTCTTCCGGCCAGTTCCAGGTGTCTGGTTGATGAGATTTCGCGCATTATTCTGCTGGTGCTATTGAGTATGTCAATTGCGGGATAGTGATTACGAGCGGCAAGATCTCTTGATAATACGATGTGCCCGTCAAGAATCGATCTGACAGAGTCGGCAACAGGTTCGGTAAGGTCATCGCCGTCGACAAGAACGGTATAGAGTCCGGTGATACTGCCCTGTCCCTGAAACCTCCCAGCACGCTCAAGCAGTTTTGGGAGTGTGGCAAAAACAGTGGGGGTATATCCCTTCGTAGTGGGTGGTTCTCCAATAGCAAGTCCAATCTCACGCATTGCCATGGCGAATCTGGTGACGGAATCCATCATCAGTAAAACATTTTTTCCCTGCTGACAGAAATATTCGGAAATGGCGGTGGCCACAAAAGCTCCTCTCATTCTCAACAGAGGTGACTGGTCTGAGGTCACAACAACAAGAACAGAGCGTGAAAGCCCTTCTTTACCAAGATCGCGCTCTATAAACTCGCGGACTTCTCTTCCACGTTCACCAATGAGTGCAATGACATTGATATCAGCCTTTGCGTAACGGGCCATCATCCCCAGAAGGACTGATTTGCCGATGCCAGATCCCGCCATTATCCCCATTCGCTGTCCCATACCGCAGGTCACAAGACCATTGATTGCACGGATTCCAAGGTCAAGCGTTTCTGTAATATTTTTCCGCTGCATTGGGCCTGGGGGAAGGGCATAGAGCGGTCGTTCTTCTATAAGGTTTGGGGCAGGAAAACCATCGTGCGGATTTTCCATTGCATCAATAACTCTGCCGAGAAGATTATTGCCGACTTTTATTGTTGCACTGTCTTTGATAACCCTGATACGGCTGCCTGGGCCAAGTCCTCTTAAATCTCCGAGCGGCATGAGAAGCGCACGCCGATTGCTGAACCCGACTATTTCTGCATAAACCGTTTCTGTATTGTTATCAAGGGGGGCGATTTCGCACAGGGAGCCGACAGAGGCATGAGGGCAATACCCCTCAACAACAAGGCCTACAATGCGCGTAACCTTGCCCCACACCTTAATCGGATTGATTTCATTTAGAGCGTCTTTGTTGAAGAGCATGATATTGCTAATTCCTTTTAAAAAGCGAGAAACTTCAGCCTTTTTTACGCAGGTTTTCCTCGAAGACCTTGAACTGGCTGCTAATGGTTGCATCAACGGTACAATTGTCTGATTCAATTTTGCAGCCGCCACGCTCAATGGTCGGGTCAGCCTTTACCACAATATTTTCAAGTCCATTAAGGCCGGAAATGAACTGCTGTGTCCGATCCTGAATGATCAGCATGTCATCCGGGTGAAGATAGATATAAAATTCACTGGACTTAACCGCCTGATGGATAGCGGACTCAACGGTATCTATGATCGTCTGATTTTGCTCAGTAACTGAATGACGGATGATCTTTTCAGATAATGAGAGAACGAGTTCAACCATCTCATTTTTACTGTTCTTTAAGATTGTCTCACGTATGGAACTGAGCTGTTCGCAGACAAGCGTAAGTGTCGCCAGTGTAGAGCCGAGGTCGGTTTCTGCCTGCTTGAGTCCCTGCGCAACTCCTGCGTCATAAGCCTCTGCCTGCATCGATTCAATATCTGGCATCGGGGAGGGGGGTTGGTATTCTATCGCTTCAGGTTGAGATGTATCAACCACTGTCTGATCAGGTTTGGAACTATTTTCTACGATTGCTGATTCTATTGTCTCTTTATCTAAGGACGGACTCTCGGAATGAGAGGACTCAGGTAATGCTGTCTCTATGGGTGGTTTTTTTTGATCATCATTAATGACTGTTGAAGGCTGCCAGTCGTCGTCTTCATCCCGGACACCTGAAACCAGGCTTTTCGGCTTGAATTCACCTTTGTCTTTGAAATACCTAGACAAGCTCATCGCCACCTCCGGAGCCCAATACTAATTTACCCTCTTCCTCGAGCTTCATTGCAATCTTGACTATGGATTGCTGCATTGCTTCGACTTCAGAAAGCCTGACGGGACCCATTGCATCGAGATCGTCCCTTATCATGTCTGCCGCTCGCGTTGACATGTTTGAGAAGATCTTCTCTTTCATCTCGTCAGAAGCTGTTTTCAGTGCCATGGTGAGAGAATCATTATTTACCTCACGAAGAATCATCTGCAACGATCGACCGTCAAGGGCTGTCAGGTTTTCAAAAGTAAACATCATTTTTCTTATTTCTTCCGCCATGTCAGGATCGGTTTCTTCCATCGCTTCAAGAATATCGTTGTCGAGGTTATTTTTCATATTTCCAAGCATATCAACGACCTTGTTGAGACCGCCAATCTCTTTCTGCTCTTTTCCCGCCACCAGACCAATCTCCTTGTTGAGTGCATTTTCTATATTGCTGAGCACTTCTGGCGATACTTTGTCAAGCTTGGCAATCCGATAAACCACATCAGACTGCATTGCTTCAGGAAGAAATGACATGATTTCAGCTGCATGTTCAACATGCTGGGTCGAAAGAATCAGTGCAACCGTTTGCGGGTGTTCTTTTTCCAGGAGCCCGGCGACCATTTGCGGCTGCATTAAGGCAATGGTTTCGAGGGATCGTGACTCTGTACCGGAAATAAACTGGTCAAGCAGAATTTCATTTCGATCGCCTTCATCAATTGCAGAAATTGCATTTTTGGCAAATTCATTTCCTTTGACAAATACACCGGCAAATTCCTGCTGAGACTCTGCAAAAAAGTCAAACACTTTTTCTTTGATATCGATGGGAATATGATCGATGGCAGCCATTGCTCTGGTTACCTTTCTTACCTCTTCATCAGATAATTCATTAAATATTTTGGCTGACGCCTCCTCGCCAAGAGAGATAAGAAGAACTGCTGCTTTATTTAAGCCGTTAAGTGATTCAATACTCATGATTATGCTTCCTGAATCCAGTTTTTAATAATATAAGCAGTTGGCACCGCATTTCTCAAAACATCTTTTCTGAGCCTTACAACCTGGTCTTCATCATGTATCATTGTCCGGGCCAGTTCTTCCTGTTCACTTTTATACTGCTGGTCTCTTTCTCGTTCCAGTTCTTCAACTGTTTTATAATGTGCTGTTACTTCTCCTTTCATTGTCTTGATGATTGGTCTGATCAAAAGGAGGTAAAACAATAATGCACCGATGGCAATAAGGAAAATTTTGATTGCCGGCAGGTACTGGTAAATGAGGTTGTCAGGTAATTGTTGTGCTACCATTTCTTCTTCTGGTGATTCAGAAAAAGGCATGGAAACGACGTTGATTTTATCTCCTCGATCCGGAACAATGCCAAGTGCACTTGCAACCATTTTCTCTATTGATTTTAATTCTTCATTGCTCAGCGGGACAGAGGTCGTTGTTTCAGCGTTCTCGTCAGTAACGATGCGATCGGCAACAAGAATTGATACAGATAATGATTTAATCGTGCCAACAGGATTTACTATTTTACTGATAGTTTTACTGATTTCGTAATTGGTTGTCCGTGAGCTGCTGTTTGAGGGCGGTTCAGTGCTTGCCAGTCCGCCACTGATCCCCTGCAGGTTTGATTGCACTCCGGGAATGCCGCCAGTTGTCTGAATACCGTTACTTTCCTCGTTAAGCTGTTCACTCCTGATCACCGGTTCATCGGCGTCATAAAGCTCCTGGGTCTTTTCGACTTTGGAAAAGTCCAGATCGGCAGTAACTCTTACCATCGCTTTATTTTTTCCCATGATGGTGTCAAGGAGGTCCTGAGCTCTCATCTGCAGTCGATACTCAACATCTTGTTGGAAGGCAAGCATATCGACAGACAGCAGATTTTCATTGTCCGGTTTATCACTTTCATCAAGGACAACACCGTTTGAGTCTATGACTTTGACATTTTCAGGAAGCAAGCCGGTAATGGAACCGGCAACGAGGTGCCGAATTCCCTGGACTTGATCTGGATCGAGTTGTCTTCCATGAGTCAGGCTGACAATAACAGAGGCAGTTGGGTTTTTCTGCTGATTTTTAAAGAGCCGTTTTTCCGGTATGGCCAGGTGTACCCTGGTTGATTCCACCGGTTCCAGCGAGGTGATGGTGCGAGCCAGCTCTCCCTGAAGTGCTCTGGTATGATTAACTTTTTGAACATAATCTGTCAGGGCGAAACTTTGTTTATCAAAAATTTCAAAGCCAACGTCGCCTCCACTCGGGAGACCGTTTGCTGCTAAATCGAGTCGAGTATCATAAATTTTATCAACACCTATCCAGATGTTTTTACCACCATTTTTTAACTGGTATGGAATGTTTTGTGTTTTAAGCCAGTTAACAACAGATCCTGCGTCTGCTTCAGAAAGGTTTGCATAGAGGAGCTGATAATCCGCGACACGCGCCTGGATGATCAGAAACGCAAACAGTCCAATAGAGAGGGCAGTAATAGCAGCAAGGGCAATTTTTCTATTTAATGGCCATTCTTTAACAAGTGTTAAAATATTCTTTCTCTTAACAGCCGGTGGTTGATCACCCGAGATATTTACTGAAGTATTTGGTCCATCCGTAGCCATATGAAATCCTTATTGTTCTCTTTTATCCATTGGTGGCAGATAGATTAGATCTGCATGCGCATAATCTCTTCATATGCTTGAATTGCTTTGTTTCTGATCTGAACGAGCATACGCAGGGAAATGTCTGCCTGCTCAACTGATATCATGACATCATGCAAGTTCTGGGCCTCACCGCTATTGAGCTTCTGGATGGCAAGGTCTCCCTCTGTCTGAGAGTCGTTAACCTGGCTGATTGTAGAGGTGATGAAATCAGAGAATTTCTGCTCTGTTTGTGAGACTGAAGGGCCATCTGACGGATCATTGGGAATTTGCGGGGTCGGATTATTGACAGGTAGTATATTCATTTCTTATTATCTCCCGATTTCCAGAGCTTTCATTGCCATGCGTTTCGCAGACTGTATTGAAGTTACATTTGCCTGGTATGATCTGGTGGCCGACATCATGTCTACCATTTCCTTTAAGACGCTGATATCCGGCATATCGACATAGCCATCAACACCTGCGTCAGGGTGTGAAGGATTGTATACCTTACGGGGAGGTGAATCATCCTCAACTATTTTGGTAACCTCAACACCTTGAACTGAGTTTCTGGTGATTGCATCCATCTGACCTTTAAAGTCGAGCGGTTTACTCTCAAAATAGACAGACTTCTTTTTATAAGGACCACCCTCTGGTGTCGATGTCGTTTCGACATTGGCGAGATTAGAACTTATGGTGTCGAGTCTTATCTTCTGGGCCTTTAAGGCCGAGGCGCCCACCTTGAATGTGCTGAAAATATCCATGTGCTATTCCTTTCAATGAATGTTTGGTTAATTACTGGCCACCCTGAACAACATATTTCAACAATGACAGTTTCTTTTTAAGGAGTTGGGCGGACGTTTCATACATGATTTGATTCTCTGATAAAGCAATCATTTCCTCGTCAACACTTACACCGTTGTTATCGCCTATCCCTGTAGTGTCAGGAGAACGTACAATTTTTCCACTCACCTCGGATACATTTTCTGAATTCGTTGACATATGGCGGGAGTTGGTCGTGGCAAGACCAGGCCCCGAGCCTGTTATCGCAGCCTTCAATTCCTGCTCAAATTCAAATCGAGCAGGTGCGTAACCGGGTGTTTCTGCATTGGCTATATTACCTGCAATAACGCCTTGATTGGAAGACCTGAGATCAAGCGATTTGTGGAGCAGTGTTATACTATTATCAAACAGATTAAGTGGGTTCATGTTGCCCTCCTATAAATTTTGTCCCAGCTCATTAAGTCTCAACTCCCGCTTGGCAAATTCTTTCCACAGGGTGTCATTTTCTGATGCTGTTATATCAGCATAGAGTTGAAGGGCCTTGCGTTCATTACCGTTTTCACGTGCAATTTCAGCGAGTCGATAAAGAGATTGCCCCGAGTAACGATCTACTTTTTTTGATTCCATGTACACCTGCTCTGCTCCAGTTGAATTTCCTTGAAGAAACAGACTCTCTGCAAGGATAAATGTTAGATTCTCTGGTAATGATATTTTCTGGTCCCAAAACGGTTTCAGTATTGAGACAACAGACTCGTAGGCATCTTTTCTAAAAAAGAGCTCAGCTGAAAGAAACTTATAGTCGTCACGATCTGGAAGCGGTTCAGGTATGAGATTAATTGCCTGGTCAATCTGATTTTCAGCAAGCAGTGATTTTAACTGGAGGTAGAGCACCTCCTCTTTGAACCTACCCGCTGGATAATGATAGCCATACTGTGTGGCGTAATCCTGGACAAGTGCGAAATCTCCCTTGTCGTAGGCAATTTCAGTCAAAGGAAGAAAATATTGTTCCTTTTCTTCAGGTTTGGCCATTTCCATAAGGTAGAGATAAAGTCGCAGTGCATCGCTGTAAATACCGAGCTGGTGATAAGAGTGGCCCAGGTCTGCAAGGAGTGAAAGATCCAGCCAATTATTTTCAAAAAACCTTCGATGTTGTCGAGCAAGGGCCAGTGCCTCTGTATACTTTTTTTCCTCGACAAGCAGTTTCAGCTCTGCTGGTAGTAATTGAATTAAAAGAGCCTCTGCACTTGCCCGAACAGGACCACTTCGAAAATTACGCAACAAGGTGTCGGTCAGTTCAATTGATTTGCTGTTGTTGCCAGAAAAGTGATAAAGAAGCGCCTCTTTAAAATATGCTTCTGCGCTGACCTCCCTGTAGTTGGATTTCTCTGCCAGGGCGTTATAGTATTTAACTGCCGTGGAAGACCAGTCTTTTCTTGACAGGAATCGGAGGTCAGTTTTTTTTACTGCTGCCCTGAAGCCTGCTTCTGTTCCAGGAAAGGCATCTTCAATCCTGCTGAAATCATTTATCAGACTGGTTATATCGTCAGTAACCTTGAGTTGTGCCATTGCCGAGCGGAAATACACCATACCTAACTGCTCACGAGAATCGATAAGCTCTGCCAGGCTGTCGTAGCAAAGAGAAGAATCTCCGTAGGATTTTTGTTTATAGAGCGTCTCGCAGAGTCCATTCAGAGAGTACGGCTGATCATTGAGACTGCTCTGTTGACTCACTAACTGATAGGCAACATAGGCTTTAACCGGCTGTTCTGTGGCGTAATATAAATCCGCCTGTCGAAGTTCTCTTTTGGGTTCAATCTCTTTGGGATAACCAATATCGTCACGTTCAGTTGCCAGGCTCATCTTATCCAGCTGATTTGTTGCAAGGCATGTCTCAGCCAGTGAGAGGTTGACATATGCAAACAAGGGGTTTGCTCTTCTCATCCTGTCGATCAGCAGCCGAAGCTCGTAATTTGCCCCATAGGGATCGCCGTTTATGGCGATCAACAGGCTCAGGAGGTAGGAAGCGAGCTGACCGACCTGCTCTTTCGGGTAATTATTTTTTAAGAGATAAAGCTGTTTGTAAGCGCCATCAAAATTACCAATTCTCAGAAGTACTTCACCATAGGTAAGCGCCAGAATTTTCTTCGATTCAAGATCTGAAGAAGTAGCGATTCCAGCTTCGATCACGGGAATTATTTCCTCCCATATTTCTTTCTCTGCGAGACGGTATGCTTCTTCCGGTATCAGTTGAGAAACATCTACACCCTCAAGCTTGAGCAATCTGGTAACTGGAAATTCTGGTATGAAAAAGCGAACTGGTGCACTAATTTCAACTTCCGATTCATAGGTAGAGAAAAAGGTTTTCCAATCATGGGCATAAGGAGAAGCAACCAGTGGATTAGCAAAATCCATGGTACTTCTGTCAAGAACAGTAACGCCCTGAAGGCTTGTGGATAAATTCTTATAGGTTCCTGTAAACCGATTACCGAGAAGAATGTCAGCGACGAGCGTATTACTTCCGCTTAAAGAAAATGAGACATTTTGGGGGATGTATCGAAAGAAAAAACTGAGCTCGGTATCTTCCTTAATCGGCCTGGCCAGTATCTTAACGATTTTGTCGTCTTCTTTAAAAAAGCGTGCCCGTTCATCAATGACAGTATTCTGAAGAATTATATCGAGTCGTTTACCATTCATTTGAGTTTCATAGAGAGGCATCTTATCAAAAGATATAAAGGTCTGAACCGTATCCTTATCCACAGATTTACTCAGTTTTAGTATTGTCGACTCGCCGGATGCTGTTCCATAGGTGAACAGAATGGCAATAAGAATGATTAATGTTCGCATCATATAAATAATTTCCTCTTGTTTTGCCTTACATTGCAAATACTATTCCAGGTATAAAAAACTGCCCAGTTCATTGAAAAAGCACAATATAGAGGTCGGCTAGGGATCGTATCGGCAGGAATAGTCAAATAATTGACGTAAAAAGATAGATTTAGCCGGAGACGAGCTGTTTGGCAAGAGGCATGCTGAGGATTTGTTTGTTGTCTTTCCCGCTCATTGAATGGCGTCACAAGGCAATTGATTCTTATTTTTTTTGCTGACACCTTTGTGGGATTGGAAATTTTGACCGGAAATTTTGGCATGCTGCTGAGATACACGGTTCATTTGTGATTTTATTCGGTTTAAGCTGAGAAAGATCATTGCAGAAAAAAACGGGAATGGAAGTTGCATTTCGAGTCGAAGGTATACCCGTGCATAGAGAGGTTTTCTGACACTGAATCATCAACAGCCAGAAAGCATTTTTCCACGTAGAGTCTCCAGTCTTTGAAACTTTTGTAGACTAGACAGCTATTTTGACTCCGGTATCTATTCAATTTGTAAACTATTATTTCCAAGGTGCCGATAAAGAACAATACATCTTTACTTTAAAATATATTTAAAATTTGGAACATTTATGGAAGAAAGACAGATAATTGACAAGATTATTGATTCCGCTCAGCAGAAAATTCAAGATGAAATTGGCGGATTGATTGGAGTACCGTTATCCCTCAAACAATCTCAAAACAAGATCGTCTCAACGGGAGATCTTTTACAGCAACTCTCAGGCAGCCAAATCCTTACCAGCCTGGAAATCTCAGGCGATATTGCAGGCACTGGACATCTTCTCATCACCGTTAAGGACGCCATCAGACTCGGCGGTGCCCTCATAATGCTGCCCAAAACAGAGCTGGATGAACGTGTAGAAAATGAAGCCTATGATGAGGAAACTGAGGATTCTTACGGTGAGATCGGCAATATGATCGCAGGGATATATACGGATCTGTTTGAAAAGATGCACGAATCCCCTTGCCGTTTTCAAAGAGGAGACCAGCGCCTTGTCACTTTTCCAATGACGGGTGAAGAATCAGAACAACCCATAGCTGAGACCCTTTTCTACCAGATTGATTCAGACATTACACTTGACGGTGAGCAGCTTGGAGCGTTGATCCTGCTCTTTCCTGCCACGCCTCTTGGACTTGCAGAAGATGTTAAAAACCATGAGAGCCAGGCACAATCCAGTGAAGATGAAATTGATGATAAACAGCAGGATGTTGCTGATGGTGATCGATCATTTACAGGACCAGATTCTACAGAAATCGCTGATAAAGGAGTACAGGCAGAACCCTTAGATACAATTGAACCTGAAGCTTCTGGAGCCTCTCAACTAAATGACGAGTCGCCTGACCTTGATGTCCAAACGAGAAAAAATGATATTGACTCGTTGCTGGAGATCTGTCGGGTCAGTATTCAGGACGAGGTTGGTGAAGTTGTCGGTGTCGATGTAACCTTTAGCGAAATGAATAATAAAGTGGTATCCAAGGAACAGTTCTATCTCGATGAGCTGTCAGCTAAACAGGTTGCTGCAACCCTGGAGGTAACTGGAGATTTTGAAGGTAGTTGTTACCTCTACATGGGACTGAAGCATGCTATCAGAATTGGCTGCACACTTCTCATGCTGCCATCGATTGAACTTGAGACAGCTGTATCTGAAGGCATTCTCAATCCAGATGTTCAGGACGCCTATGATGAAATTGCCACAGTGATTTCTCGCATATATACCGACGTTTTTGTTGAGCACTCAGGTAAAACTTTGGAATTTATAAAAAGAGATATCGATCAGGTAGTGCCAATGAAAGTCGATATCGAAAGTGACGATCCAGTAATTAACCAGACCTATTATTTAAACTCGGTAAAAATTGGCCTGGATGGAAAGGATTGCGGTCATTTGCAAATATTGTTTCCTGCAGAAATGCTTGACCTGGAGACACTTCAACCCGAGGAGTCCGCCCAGTTTTCTGAAGGACAGAACGAGAATATTCAAACACCGCTCTCCTCTGGAAATGATTCTGTTCAAGACGTGGTCAGCAAAACAGTACAGGGTGCTGGCACACTTGAAAATGCAACGGGGAACGTATTGATCATCAGTGATTCAGATCCGGAATCGGAACGAATATATCAGATACTCGATGCCCAGGGAATAGCTGCCGTACAACTCCATTTCAGGGATAATGTGAACGATTATTTGCCTGGAGCTTTCCAGGCAGTGCTGCTGGTGATGAGTGATGTGGATGAACAGTCACTTGGAATGGCTATTAAAATCAGTACCAGTTGTTCGCTGCCATTGATTGCCATCGGATACAGCTGGACACGATCCAAGGTCTTTAAAGCAATAAAATACGGGGTAAGCGATATTATTCTTGCACCGGTCACTGAAGAGGACGTCAGCAGGAAAATCACTGATCATATATCTTCACTTGCTGCCTGATTGCAGCGGGCGGACTGCAATAGTAGCATCAGACAGCTTACGTTTCCCAGAGTCCGGTCAAATCTTTTTTCTTTATTTTCTCAAGAAGGGTCGTGCGCTTGAGATTTAACATTCTGGCTGCCTCTTTTTTATTTCCGGCAGTCATTTTCATGGCTTCCAGTATGAGCTCCTTCTCGTACTCATTGATCAGTTCGTTAAAATTAACAGGCCCATTACCCAGATCGACCGGAGGAGAGCCTGGTCTTACTCCGGCAAGGAGTTCCGCACGCTCCATGCTGCTGTCGAGCATTGAGTTATGCTTCACTGTTTTTTCAGGTTTGTAAGCAGCGACCGCAGAGAGATCTACAGAGAAGGTGTATTTTTCGGGAAGATCATTTGGGTGAATGTGTTTACCACTATAAAGTATTGACATGTGCTGCACGAGATTTTCCAGTTCCCGAACATTACCTCGCCACTCATAATCCATGAAAATAGACATGGTTTGAGGGGTAAAGCTGATCTGCTCCCGCCCTCTTTTTGTGGTATATTTATTTATAAACTCCTCGATAAGCACCGGAATGTCCTTGTTTCTTTCCCTGAGCGGTGGAACGGTTAACGGGATAACACTGAGGCGATAGTAGAGATCTTCCCTGAACGTACCTTCAGAAACCAGTTCTTCAAGATTGCAGTGAGTCGCTGCCAGTACTCTGGTGTTTACAGGCACAGCTTTCAGTGAACCAACAGGCTCGAACTCCTTTTCCTGGAGCACCCTGAGCAATTTGGCCTGAAGTGACGGCTTCATATCACCGATTTCATCAAGGAAAAGCGTTCCACCATCAGCGTATTGAATTCGCCCCTGCTTGGATTGGGTGGCTCCGGTGAAGGAGCCCTTCATATGCCCGAAAAGCTCACTTTCGAGTAAATCGTCAGGAATAGCCGCACAGTTTACAGGTACAAAATTGTTCTTTCCACGCTCACTGCTCGCATGAATTGCTCGAGCAACAAGTTCTTTACCAGTTCCTGATTCTCCTCGAATCAATACGGTGGAAAACTCATCGTCGGCAATCCTGGAAATGAGTTCAAACAGTTTCTGCATGGCACTGCATTCTCCGATAAAACCGGGAAAGATATCTTTTCTGTTATAAGATGAACGAGTTTGACGCTTATCGTTATAAGTGATTTTTCTTGCTGCTCGCTTAAGAACAAAACGGAATTCGTTAACATCGACGGGGCTTGAGATATAGAAAAAAATATCCTGCTCTACAGCAAGATCTATAATTTCCTTCTTCTCTTCAGGAATCAGGAGAATGGTTAAAAGGGAAGGTTGAGAATTTGAGATTTGATTGAGTAACGCTTGTAGTTCTTGTCTTTTACTCCCAGCACAATTTAACAGAAAAAGATCAAATTTAGATTCATTCACATTTTCAATTACTGCCGATCTGTCAATAGAGTGCGTATGGGCGGCTGGTATCAGTTGTGAAACCAATTTTGATACAGACTTTTCTTCATCATTTTCTTCAATACAGATAAGAATATTTGGGCGACTGGACATAAGGTCTTTAGGATTTGGGATTAATTATGATTTACTCTGCATGAGATCAGCCAGTTTGCTCGAGGTCCGACGCATGTTCAGGCTGAGAAGTCTGGCAACTTTCTGGACAACTTTTATGCCAAGAACAGGTGATTGTTTTGTTAAAATATCGAAACCTTTTTCGGTAAGGGTAACCATTGTGGTTGGTTGCTTGGCCATGACCGTCGCAGATCTGGTCGACTTGTCTATGAGAGCCATCTCACCAATAGAGCTGCCTTTTGCTAATCTTGCTATCACTATATTCTCACCGATTTCAGATTTTTTCATCACATCAAGAACACCATTTACAACAAATCCCATAAAGGTGCCGTGGTCGCCTTCAACAAAAAGGAACTCACCGCGCTGGAGATGCACATAACTCATATGGTGAGCCAGCGCACTCAACTCTTCGACATCAAAACTGTCGAATAATGGCAGATTAATGAGAAAATCTCTGGTGTCTTCTTCGGATTCGGTTAACT
>CAZOWJ010000033.1:0-36966 GCA_964583415.1 uncultured Desulfocapsaceae bacterium | reverse complement strand
CAAGTGTCTGTCAATAACCTACAACGAAGGAGATCGGACTTTTTACGACGCCATCCTCCTTGACTTCCTGTTGAGTGACCATAAGGTTAATTTAAATCAGTACATTGCCACGGTATTGTCTGATTTGTTATTGCAGATAGAAAAACCTGTTGTAACAATTTGATTTAATCTGCTGGCGGAATATATTCAGACTTTAAGGAGTTACTCACAAATGATTAATAAGAAAATAGCACAGGCTCTTAACGAACAGATTAATCGAGAAATGTACTCAGCATATCTCTATATGTCGATGTCTGCTTATGCTGCGGATGTCGGCCTTAAAGGATTTGCAAACTGGTTTATGGTACAGTATCACGAAGAAATGTTTCATAGCATGAAAATCTATGAATATCTTCAGAGACAGGGCGAAAGAGTGAAGCTTGATACAATTCATAAGCCACCGCATACCTTTAAGAACGCGCTTGACATGTTTACTCAGACCCTGACACACGAACAGTATATTACTCAATCAATCAATGATTTAGTGGAACTTGCTATCAGTAAAAAAGACCACGCGACCCAGATTTTTCTGCAATGGTACGTTACCGAGCAGGTTGAAGAGGAAGATAATGACAACGAAATTATTGCCCAGCTCAAGCTGATCGGCGATAACCCGCAAGGTTTGCTGCAGCTTGACCGGGAACTTCGTGCTCGAGCTACTGATGTAATAACTGATTATAGTAAAGGGGTCGAGCCGGAATAGTTGAATTCGTCGTAACTTCTTTTACCTTCAAACCGATGCCATTACCACTCTGCTGGTTGTGAGTGGTAATGGTTGATCATACAATCCCATAAAATATGCTCTACCACTATCATAAACAGGGCACTGGTTCTGTGGAAATCATCGTGCCTCATAAATTCTGAATAGTATCGATATGCTAATTTTTTTATCTAGTTTTTAAATACGCCCAGTAACCCATGTTTAAAACCAGCACCATCAGGTTTTAAATGATTGAGTGATACAAGATCTGCAATCGGATGGTCGGGGAGAATGTAGATGGTGACCGCTGATCGTCCATGGTTGGAGGCAGGAAAGTGGTCTTCAAGAATCATATTCCACTTCTCAACCCAGTCGGTGGTGCTTGGCAGGAGCATGTCGTCTGAACCCGGATCGTAATCTACTATCCGGGCGAGATTCTCAAGATCGTTTTTTATTTCCAGGTGTATCTGACTGGCATCCTGATGAAAATCTTTGATCTGCTTGACCAGGTAAGTGGTGCTGATATTTATATGTGCAGGCAACGGTAGACTGAGTACCGGAATTGCCATACCACTGGTCTTTTTCTCAAATAAATTGAAGATCTGATCGGCGCTGTCTTGTGAGGTGGCCAGCCAGAACAGATCTTCTTGCCATTGAAAACGGTTCATGAGCTGCAGCCAGGCCTTAAACCGATTCTTTTCAGCTTGCGGCTTTCTGGTCTCTAAACGGGCTTTAATCCTTTGCAACTCTGCAAATGGGTCATCTTCATCCCTGTCATCACCCTGCAATGAACGGAACATTTCCAGCTCCTGGCTGTCGAGCATGTTCAGATTTTGCTGGAGCTCGTGTTCGTCTCTTTCCAGGATTTCAGCAATTGCCAGCACGAGCCGGGCCTGCCAGAGCGCAATCTCTTCATCAGATGAAGAAATTGCCAGTGAGTGACTGCTTAAAAGAGATGAGATAATTTCATTTTTTGATTCCCCCCGCTTCGCTGATGACGGGGCGGACATGGCAGCCATTGTCAGGGATGCAAGCTGTGCACCATAATCGTCTTTTCTCTCCCGGATATCCCTGACCAGATGAACAAAGCGCTCACGATTCTTTTCAAGAGGCACAGGAGTATGTCCTTGACACAATCCCTGTTCCATGAAAATATCACAGTCAGCCTGTTTATCCCTTTCAGGGTCCGTTTCGATCGGCTGCAGGAAGTGCATCGGTGAAAAGAACAGCAAAAGAGGGTAGAGTCTGTCTTTACAGATATCTGTGTCTGGGAAAAGGAGTGTATTTAATGAGATCATATGCAAAGCGTTAAGGAAAAAATAAGGTTTAGTCTTTCAGCCATTCTTTATCTGCTGTTTAATCTGCGGATTGGTAACAGTTTGCAGGAAACGGTGATGGCAACATTCTGGCAAATTCTTCAGACCGCACCGTTTGTTGCCGGTTTTACCTACCTGATCATCTCCGTGCTGCAATATATGGGTGATGGCAGTAAGATATCCTGGGACCGTCGACTGCGTCTTTTTTTTGCAATTGGTATCATGGCCGGTCTTATTTATGGTATCTGGGAGTATGCCGGTGTTGACTTAACTGGTTAAAAATAACTGACACTTCCGATATTCTAAGGGGTCAGGTTGTCACTGTCAATTGATTATACTCTCGTTTAAGGTTCTCGATGGTAACGAATCGAGCAAAGAATCTTTTTTTCTGGGAAATTCTCTCACCTCATGTTCATTCTGCATACCTCTAACAGAACAGAACGTCTTGCCCGATGTCTTGCCTCAATAATTTCTCAAGGCACAGCGCCCACTCTTTTTAGAAAAGAGCTGTTTCTCATTCAGAGCCGTGGAATGGAGAAAATGCTCTCTCAATACCTCTCTGAACATTTTGGGGTGTGGGGTAATTCCGATTATATGCTGCCGACACAGTTTATCGATTATCTGGGTAAACTGTTCGGTCTGACAACTGATGATCAGATTTTTAATCGTGATGCACTTACCTGGCAGCTGGAACGTCTGTTACGCGATACAACTGAGGATCCGCTCAAACCTCTTGCCGCTTACCTGGCTGGTGATCAGTCTGAGCTTAAGCGCTTTCAGCTGGCCCGGCAGCTTGCGCATGTTTTCGATCAATACCAGATCATGAGAATGGACATTCTTGAAGCCTGGGAGACGAATAGAATTGTTACCCAAGATGAATCGGAGGTGTGGCAGAAAGAACTCTGGCGAAAGATCAGGTCTGCATCACCAGAAGTGCTGCACCGGGGAGAGGTGATTTCAGGATTAATAAATCAACTGCAGGTCATGGATATAAATGAAATCAAACTTCCCAGACGTATTCTTGTTTTTGGCCTGCACACCATGCCCCCGCTTTTTCTATCGGCACTAAACACGCTGTCTGCAAAGATAGACGTGCATCTCTTTCTGCTCTCACCCTGTGAACTTTACTGGGGAGATATCGAGAGCAGAAGAGTCCGGGCAAAACGAATCCTTGCTGCCGGAGGGGATGATGATTCAGAACTGGCCGAAGACCTTGACTATCATCCACTGCTTGTGAGTTTCGGCCGCCAGGGTGCGCATTTTCAAGAATTGCTGCTTGATCGGATCGATGTGTACCGTGAAGGAGAGGCTTTCTTTGTGGATCCGCTGGAAGGCAATCGTCCTTCTCTTTTACACCTGCTGCAAAGAGATATACTTGCAGGTTCCGAGACTGAGATAAACAGCCATCCTGGCAGGGAAGCTGATACCTCAATTCAGGTCATTTCCTGTCACTCCAGGATGAGAGAACTTATGGTTCTCAAAGATCAAATCCTGTCCTGGATGTATGAAGATCAATCCCTGGAACTTCATGAAATTATCGTCATGGCGCCTGACATTCAGGACTATGCCCTCCTTGTTCCTGCTGTCTTTGACGATATTCATCACACTATTGCTGATCGAAATGTGCGGAGGAGAAATCGTTATTTCGATGCGTTCATGCAGTTTCTCGGCTTGTTTTCCGGAAGATATGGCTGGACTGAAATTGTCAGTATTTTGGAGAGACCGGAAGTTTTCCCTCAGTTCTCAATGTCGGCAGGCGATCTTGAGGCCATCCGCCACTGGGTGATCGAGAGTGGCATCCGCTGGGGACTCTCCGGACAGCAGCGGCTCAGGGACACATGCATTGCCAGTGAAACCGGGACATGGAGGTCAGGACTCGAGCGGATGTTAATGGGCTACGCCATCGACAGTGAAGAGATGGTAGCAGGTGTTCTGCCATTTACCGGGATAGAGGGTGGCAACGGTGAGCTTCTTGGAGGGCTCTGCCATTTAATAGACATTGTCGATCAGAGCTCTTTATCATTTGCAGATGATAAGACCCTGGCGCAGTGGTCAGATGAATTGCGTTCTCTTTGTTCAGCCATTTTCGCTGAACCGGACCATCCCGATTTACTTGCGCTCAACGGGATTCTCACCGAGATGGGAGAGAAATACGCGCGACACCACAGCCTGCCCGTTTCTTTCCAGGTTATTGAAACCTGGCTGCGCTCAATTATTGAGACGTGCTCAAGCGGCGGTTTCCTGAGTGGAAAATTGACATTTTGTTCAATGCTGCCCATGCGCTCTATTCCATTTAGAATGATCTGTCTGCTTGGTCTCAACGAAGGCTCGTTTCCCAGACAGGACTATTTTTCTACCTTCAATTTGATGGAAAAAAAATACCGTCATGGCGACCGGTCTAACCGGGCCGATGATCGATATCAGTTTCTTGAGGCTATTATCGCTGCCCGTGAGCGGCTCTATCTGAGCTACATTGGCCAGTCAATACGGACGAATAAAAAGATTCCGCCTGCAGTGGTCGTCAACGAATTGCTGGAATGTCTACAAATCCATTACGGGGTGGATGACCTCACCGCCCATCATCCCCTTCAGCCCTCAGACTGGAAGTATTTTTCCAATGAAGGTGATCTGTTCAGCTATGATGAACACTTCTGTCAGGTGGCGTCGAATCTACACGACCGTACAGCTGATGATTGTACGGTATGGCTGCAAAACTCGATAGAGGTTGAAACACAATGGAGATACGATTTTTCTGCTCTTATCCAGTTTTTTACTCAACCGCAGGTCTATTTTGTTCGCCATATTCTCGGAATAAATCCATATAACAATGAGCTGTTTCCAGATGACGACGAGTTGTTCAGCTTTGACAATCTAAGCCAATACTCCGTGCAACAGGAAATTGTTGAGTCACTCCTGCGGGGTACGGACAGTGGCTTGATCCTCGCCAGGCTGCAGACTGAATCACGCTGGCCGCTTGGGATGCCCGGCCTCATATCCTTTGAAAAAGAGGTGACACATTTGAGTTGCTTTGTTCAGCGGATATCAGATTTTGAATTGGGCCTGCCGATTGGTGAGGTACCTTTTGAACTGGACATAAATCAAAATGTTGTTGAGGGAATCCTGCCCCACTGTTACCAGAACGGACAACTTTTATATCGGTATGCAGGGTTGAAAGGAAAGGATTTGCTCATTGGCTGGCTCTATCATCTGGTCGCAGCTAGAGTTCGAAAGCAGAAATTTCCAACATATATTCTGGCACGTGACTATACCGTTGTCTTTGATCTGGAAATGGGAAACGATGATGACCTGTCATTTTTATTCGATCTATTTGTTGACGGCAGCTGCCGGGTTAGCAGTCTGCTTGTTGAACCTTCATTTTTCTATGCACAGCAACACCAGCTGAATAGAACAAGGGGGCAAAAAGAGCCGATGGCTGTTGCCCGGCAACTGTTTTCAAAATATATCGACAATCATTATGTACCGGAATGGAACCTTATCTACCGAAATCAAAGCGATGAAGATGTTTTGAGCGATGATTTTGAAGCACTTTGTCAGCAGTTGATAGTCCCGCTCTGGGAGACGGCCCATGTTTCGAACGAGGAGCACTGAACATGGCTGTTGAACAGATTTTATCCTCGGCATCCACCGCCATTGAGGGTGGCATAACGCTGGTGGAGGCAAGTGCCGGTACCGGCAAGACCTTTGCCATTTCAATGCATGTTCTTCGGGCAGTGGCAGAACTCAAAATCAAAATCGACCAGATTCTTGTTGTTACCTTTACGGTTGCCGCCACTGAAGAGTTAAAGGAGAGAATCAGGATCCAGCTGATAGAGGGGAAAAACATCCTCAGCGATATTGAAGGACGATACAATGACGTCCTGAAAGCATGGGCAGCCGCAGTGAAGGATAAAAAGAAAGCGGTGGGACTGCTTGATCTTGCATTGCTCGATATTGACTGTATCGGAATTCATACCATTCACGGTTTCTGTCAAAGAATGCTGACTGAACAGCCGCTTGAAAGCGGCCAGCTTTTTGATGTTGAACTGATCAGTGATACCCAGCTGATAAAAGCAAATATAGTCAACGACTACTGGCGAGCAACATTTTATCGCTTTGATAAGCAATACTGCGCACTGGTAACCGAATATTACCCCGATCCCGAGTCACTTTACCAGAGTGTTGCCGGTGCAGATGACTTACTGGCTGAGCTTATTCCAGAGCCAGGATCTGTCGCCCACTGCTGTTCGCTCATCGAACTCAGGTTTGCTGAATGTAAGCAGTGGTGGCAGAAAAACAGTTCTGCGCTACTGGATAAACTCGATGGAGCCGCCCGTGAGGGCTATCTAAATAAGGATCTCCACAACAACTATCATAACTGGTATCAGCAAATTGAGCAGTGCATAGCTGTTTCTCAGCCACCAAGCCCTGACATTATTAAATGGCTGAGATATGACTACCTGATTACACAGCTAAACGGCAAGAAACTTAGAGGGCTGGAGAAAAAGGAAGAATTTATCTCGAGCTGGGATCTGCCGGCCGAAGTGGTTCCTTTGTATATTGATGCTGTTGAGAAACTGATCCTTGAGATTCGTCTGGAACTGGCGGGACAATTGCGCACGACGGTTCCAAAAAGGCTTGAGCAGCGTCAGAAAATGTCCTTTGACGACCTGGTTATGCGTCTGGCTTCAGCAGTTTCCGACCCGGAAGGAGCCCTGCTGCGCCAGAAGATCAGACAGCGTTATAGAATGGTCCTAATTGATGAGTTCCAGGATACCGATAGCGCCCAGTGGATGATCTTCAATGGACTGTTCAGTACTTCTCAACATATTCTCTACCTGATCGGTGATCCGAAGCAGGCGATTTATCGGTTTCGGGGTGCCGACATCTTTTCATATTTTCAGGCCAGGGAAAAGGCACAAAGGATATTGACGCTGCACAGAAACTTCAGATCACACCCGGGGTTGATGGAAGCGGTCAACGACTTGTTGACAGACAGTTTCTTTGCTGGACTTCCGTATAAAAGGGTGGAACCTGCCAGAACTGATGAAGATGGCCGCTTACTTGATAAAGAAGGTGAGCGGGGGGCGCTGGTCTACTGTCAACTCGGCCAGCGTGTCGGCACGCAGCCACGATGGTCCGGCGGTTCGGCGCATGATCAAATCAGAAAATGGATTGTCGGTGAAATTGCCAGGCTCATCAGCCAAAAAAATAGAGTAATGATTGAGAGATGTGAACAGCAAAGTAGTGTATCTTCAACGCCCCTTCAGCCTGCTCATATAGCAATTCTGGTACGAACAAACAGCCAGGCCCAGGACTATCATGATGCCTTGGCCCAGGTTTCGATCCCCTCTGTCGTTGCAAGTAAAACCAGCGTGTTTAAAACCCTTGAGTGTGAGCAGCTGCTGTTTGTCTTGCGGGCTGCAGCTGTTCCTGGCAATCTTGCTGGATTAAAGGCAGCGCTGAGTTGCGACTGGTACGGTCTGAGCGGTGATTACTTTGTGTTGCTGAACGCTGATGAATCGCTTTTGGGAGAGTGGGTCGAGAGATATCAGTCCTATCATCAACTCTGGCAGGAACAGGGGTTTCTGGTGATGATTAACAGCTTACTTGTCCAGGAGAAAATTTTTATACAACTTTCCCGCCTTATTCAGGGTGAGAGGAGGATAGCCAACATCCAGCACCTCTGCGAACTGGTTCAGGAGATGGTTCAGCTGCAGGGGCTCACCATGGAGCAGACCATTATCTGGCTTCAGAAAATGATCACCTCAAAGGTTGGCGTCGATGAAATGGAGTTGCGGCTGGAGAGCGATGGTGATGCGGTCGCCATTGTTACCATGCATGGAGCCAAAGGGCTCGAGTACCCGATAACCTTCTGCCCATATCTGATGACCGCAAGTCGCTCTGTCCGGGGAGATCGTTTTATTACCAGATGTTATGACAAGAACAGCAGGTTGATTCTGGATTTAGGATCTGAAAACCTCGATGAAAACAGGGAACGGGCACGTGAAGAGGAAGTGCAGGAAGACCTGCGTCTTGCCTATGTGGCGATAACCAGGGCCCAGCTGAGATGTTACCTTTTCTGGGCCGATATTAAAGGGTGGGGAGGCAACCCCGGTTCTTTCCAGTCGCCATTTGGGAAAATGCTGTTTGCTGATGGCCGCTGCGACTTTGATGATCAACATAATTATTTCCAGCGTTTGGGCAGCCGGACCAATAACAGTCATCTGTTGATTGACGGAGCGACTGATGAGATCTGCGATTATGTTGTGCCAGCCACAGGTGATGTGGTTTTGCGAGCAAAAGAAAGAGGCACACGGGTATTTAAAACAAGCAGGACCCTGACTTCTTTTTCCGGGCTGGTGAGTTTTTCCACCTATAGTGAGGAGGTGTCGGCCGGAGCATCTGATGAAAAGGGCGTTGATAGCAGCGTGCTTGAAAGCAGTCGACTCCCCGGAGGAGTCCGCTTTGGAAATATCGTCCACAATGTTCTTGAGAAGATAGATTTTGGTGATCTTGCCGGGGAGCGTTATGACCGGGAACAGCTCAGCCGGATCTGTCAACGTCATGGTCTTGAGGTCGACCAGGACGGGCTGAAACAACTGTTGAAAAACAGTGTAACCACCAGACTTCTGGAGTCGGAGCATTCAGGAGCCTCTTTTGCCCTGGCAGATATTGCCCATGAACAGCAGGTGAAAGAGTTAGAATTTTCTCTTTTTATGACTCATACAACCACGAACAGCCTTAACCGGATTCTTGGTTCAGAGCAGACCTACATGCCCTTGCAGTACAGAGAGATGGAGGGATTTGTCAACGGCTATATAGACTTGATCTGTCATCACAATGGCAGATATTATGTACTTGATTATAAGACCAACCATCTCGGTGACAGTGTGGCTGATTACCGCAGAGATGCGTTGATCTCAGCGATGAGGGCTCATAACTATGGACTGCAGTACTGGCTGTACACCCTGGTTGTGCACCGCTACCTGAAGAAGTGGCTGCCGGGCTATTCCTATGCAGACCACTTTGGAGGAGTGATGTATCTTTTTGTCAGGGGGATGAATCCGGCGAAAGATGGGTCGGGAGTGTTTAGCACTTGCCCTGATGAGCAGATACTGCTGGAGCTTGATAACTGTTTTGGGGATAAATCGTCATGAAAGCCTTACCGGTTTCAGCCTTTGCCCAGACCTTCGCCTCCTTTATGGGCGACCGATCCGGTTTCGACGGGTCCTTGAAAAATGAACTGGAGGAGCTCTGTACGTCCTTGATTTCTTCGATGCAGGCCGGACACACCTGTCTCAGATTAACCGCAGGCCAGGAGCAGCTTCTTTCACGTTGCTCACTTGTCTCGACAGCGGCGGAAACTCCGCTGGTCCTCTCCAACAACAGGCTGTACCTTGCCCGCTATTATCACTATGAAAAACGGCTGGCTGAGAAAATGACTGAAGTGGCCGCTGTTAGCTATACTATTGATAATATAGAGAGTTTACTCAACAGCACGTTTTCCATTCCGGCTGACAGACAGGACTATCAGCGGGAAGCGGCGCGAGTTGCATTGACTAAAGGACTGTGTATTATTTCCGGTGGACCAGGTACCGGTAAAACAACGACAGTGGTTAAAATAGTCACCCTGCTGCTGACTCATTTTGGTCCCGGGCTCCGAATAGCATTGACAGCACCGACAGGAAAGGCAGCCATGCGCCTCAGGGAATCAGTAGCCAGCCAGATTCCATTTTTGACTGTTGATAATACAATTAAAGATCTACTGCCGCGTGAGGCTTGGACACTGCACCGTCTTCTCGGAGTCCGGAAATATTCTCCTTCGTTCAGGTACAACGCCAATCGGCCATTACCATGGGATGTGGTGATTGTTGATGAGGCTTCAATGGTGGACCTGGCCTTGATGAGCAAACTGGTGGATGGACTGGCAAAGGGGGCCCGTCTGATCCTGCTTGGTGACAAAGATCAACTGGCCTCCGTTGAATCTGGCGCGGTGCTGTCCGAATGTATTCGAGTTTTGTCGGGAAATGTTGTGGAATTGCAAGTTGCACATCGTTTTAATGAAGAAATATCCAGGCTTGCCGGTCACATCAATAATGGAGACGGAGATTCGACTCTAGGCATGATCGAGGATAAAAAGGTGACGTCAGTTGTAAAAGCTGAACCGGGTTGGCCTGATTTTTGCGGCGATAAATATGAACGATACCTTAAAAAGGTCAAGGATTTTGACTCAGAGCAAAAATTGCCCGCTCTCTTTCAGTCGCTCAATTCGTTTCGTATTCTCTGTGCCCTGAAAAACGGAGCACTTGGAGTCATCGGCATCAATGAAACGATAGAGAGAATTCTGGCGGCTCGAGGCTACGAGTGCGGAAGAGCTGAGTGGTATCCGGGACGCCCTGTTATCGTGACCAGAAATGACTATAACCTTGGGCTCTTCAACGGTGATATTGGCATCTGTCTACCCGGATCTCCCGGAAGCCGTGAACGTTTCGTCTGGTTTGAACGGGAAGATGGAGCATTCCGCCGTTACCTGCCGGTCAGGCTGCCATCGCATGAAACGGCGTGGGCCCTGAGCGTTCATAAAAGCCAGGGCTCTGAATTTAAAGAAGTGCTGGTGGTATTGCCGGAAACAGATAACCAGATTTTGTCCCGGGAACTGCTCTATACGGCGGTTACCCGTGCAAGGGAAAAGGTCATGATACGCAGTGGAGCGCCACTATGCAGGCAGGTTGTTGAACGTGTAATTGATCGTCAGAGCGGTCTTGCCGATCAGCTGAGATTTTATAATAAAAAAAAGAGGTAACCGGTAATGATCAATTTTTTACAGGAGATTCTTGCTGCTGCAGGCGTATTACTGGTGAGCTTCTTACTTTCTTTTGAGCAGGCTCGCTGCTACGTAAGGAATCTATGCCAATCTCGGACTGATAGTGACCGGAATAATCAATTGTCAACCGGAGCCGTTTTTTTCCCAGAGCCAGGCCTCTTCAATATGTTTGCGAAAGAGTCGAATCATGTTGTTGCGGACGGTCTGATGATCAAGGAAGTAAATGTCGTGAGGAAACAACAGTTCTGCAACACCTGAATCGAATAATCTTTTCACCTCGTATTCATCATGGGCCACGTCACGCTGATACATGTAGTTGACCCATGACTGGTTGGTATGGATAATAAATTCCACCCGCATTCCCCTGAGGCGAGCGAAGAATTTCAGCATCCGTGTTTTGCTGCACGAACCTGCTGAGCTGGCCTTGTGGTGCCCGCCCGTCAGTGTGTCCGAGATATCTTCCAGAATCATAAATGAATCGGCTTTGGTGGCACTCTGGGTCAGGTGGTTCTGGAATATTTTGACATCGGCGGCAGAATTCAGTACTGCCATCAATCCGAGTTCATCGTCAACCGCCACCGCCGGATTTTTTTCGTTTTTCCGCAAGAGCTTTAAGACCTTTGCTTCAGGCGGTTTTTTCCTGATCGATACGTAGATCGGAACTTCCCTGCCGCCGAAACTGAAGCGCCTTCGTTTGAGAAGGGTTAATTTTACACCTTTTTCGATGACCACCGATGCCGCTGCTTCTTTTGGCAAGACGTTAACATCGGAACAGGAAAATTCATCGCCATGGTGTTGTGACAGCAGATAAACGATATCGTGTTCACCTATCTTCTGCTTTTTGCTCCATACATGTTGGTTCAGAAAATCCAGGAATAAGGCAAACTTGTTTTCAATGTTCATCTCTCGTTCCCGCTGGTCGATACTGCCGGCAAGGCTCATCAGGGATAATTTTCGCTGTGCTTCGAATCGTGCTTTTTTGTGATATCGGTCATCGAACATCATGAGCAGCAGGTCGACGGGATTAGTTGTTATTTCAACTTCGTTGGTTATTGCCACATGGGAAGCGTAGGGGGCAAGTATCTTGCCTTTCAAAGAATTAACAACAGCGTCTGCCGTTCGGGCATATTCATTGACTCTGAATTTAACCTCAGGTTCTGTCCCCTGAATGCCGAACATGTTTGTCAGCAAGGTATAGGCTCTTGAACTGCAGCACTCCCTGGCCTTCTGGTCGTCGATCAGCTCATTTATATCACTGTAGCCGGTAATGTTGAGAAATTCGAAAATCTGACTTCTCAAGGCCCGGTACTTCGTCACATTTATTCTGCTTTTTTTCAACTCCCTTACCCAGGCTCTGGTGACGGGAGTAAAAAGGGTGCCTGGTGCCACACCATCGCGCACCGCCAGGGGGCCACGCTGATTCAGTGAGGTGAAAACACTATTTTCATCAAGTACTGACATCTGATTTTTTATACATATAGTGAATGGGGTTAATCTGAACCTTCATTATAGAGGAAACAGTCTGTTTCTGCACGCAAAGACACACGTTCTGTTGCTCAAATAACTTGAGATTTAAAAACGCTTCTGCTAATGGTCCTCTGGTATGAACTGTTTAATTCTCATCATCTCTTTACAAAACGAAAAGGAGTACTGCTACCATGTTTAGGAATTTTGCGATAGTGCCGCGAATTATATTTGGCAGAGGATGTTTTAACCAGCTTGATGATATTTTGTCGGAAAAGCGCTCCGGCAAAGGATTTGTGGTATTTATTGTTGATGATGTATTTCAGAACAGTCCGCTGGAAGAGCGTATTCCGGCTGGCGGCAGGGATTTTATTCTGCATGTGAACGTTGATGATGAGCCGAAGACATCATATATTGATGATCTTGTGGCCAAACTGCGTGATTATAGTGAGGAGCTGCCTGAGGCAATCATCGGTATCGGCGGCGGCTCGACGCTTGATATAGCAAAAGCGGTATCACTGCTGTTAACCAATCCAGGATCAGCTGCTGATTATCAGGGCTGGGACCTGATTAAACAGCCTGCAGTCTATAAAGTCGCTGTTCCAACATTGTCAGGAACCGGAGCCGAGATTTCGAGAACGACCGTACTCACCGGACCGAAAAAGAAACTTGGTATCAATTCAGATTACACCCTTTATGATCAGATTATGCTCGACCCGGAACTGGTTGCCGGTGTCCCGAGGGACCAGTGGTTTTATACCGGTATGGACTGCTATATTCACGATGTCGAATCGCTGGAAGGCACCTATATCAATGAGTTCAGCAGAGCATATGGCGAGAAATCAATCGATCTCTGCCGGCAGGTCTTTCTTGAGGATCACCCGGATAAAGATGATAAGTTAATGATGGCTTCATACTTCGGTGGTATGAGCATCGCCTATTCGCAGGTTGGCGCCTGCCATGCGCTTTCTTACGGGCTGTCCTTTCTGCTCGGTATTCATCATGCTATCGGTTGCTGTATCGCTTTCAATCACCTTGATGAGTTTTATCCGGCCGGTGTCGCAGAGTTTAGAACAATGATGAACAAACACGGTATCGTTCTTCCACAGGGCGTTACCTCAGGTTTAACAGAAGAGCAGGTTGAGCAGATGGTAACCGTTGCTCTCGGGCTGGCGCCTCTGTGGGAAAACTGTCTTGGAAAAGAGTGGCAGACCTTGATGCCTCGAGAGCGTGCCCGTGAACTTCTGCTCAGGATGTAAGAGATGAAAACCATTGGCCTGATTGGCGGAATGAGCTGGGAGTCAACGGCTACCTACTATCGGCTCCTCAATGAGGGGGTCAAGGAAGTGTATGGCGGTTTTCATTCCGCAAAAATCATTCTTTACAGTGTCGACTTCGCAGAAATCGAGGAACTGCAGAGAGCCGGGAGGTGGGAAGAGGCGGGAATCATACTCGCTGATGCTGCCTCGCGGCTTGAACAGGCGGGTGCTGATTGTATGATGATCTGTACCAACACCATGCACAGAGTCGCAGACAAGGTGGCCTCCTCAATTCGTGTGCCGCTGATTCATATAGCCGATGCAACAGCAGAGCGTATTGTTAAAGACCAGGTGAAAACAGTCGGCCTGCTCGGAACCAGCTTTACAATGGAACAGGAGTTTTATCGTGGCCGGCTTGAGCACAAGTATGGTCTTCAGGTTGTCATACCTGAAGAGGCTGAGAGAAGGATTGTGCATGATGTCATCTTCAATGAGCTCTGTCTTGGACAGATAAGGGAGAATTCAAGAACCCAATATAAACGGATTGCTGAAAATCTCGCAGGCCGAGGTGCCGAAGCAATCATACTGGGATGTACCGAGATTTCTCTGCTTCTGGGCAGCAAGGATACTGGACTCAGGCTCTATGATACAACAGCGCTGCATGCAGAACGGGGTGTCAGGGAAATCGTGGACGGAAATGGGTGAGATTACGTTTTGTTTTCATTATGACCACTTGTTTCTTGTAAAAAGAGACTAACATTACAATGAGTACGGTATAAAATAACCAATTTGCTATTGGAGGGATCATGCACCAGTCATCTAAAGTAGTTATTAATGTGATCTGTATTTTAGGTTTAGCGTTATTGTCCGTTACCTCATCACTTGCAAAAGATAAAGATATGACGGGGTGGGAAGTCGGTTCCGAATACAACGATCTCTACAACCCCAAAGAGCGGGATACCATTAAGGGTACTATCGTTAAATTTGTCAAAATCACACCACTACCGGGAATGGCTGCCGGTACAGGGTTTATCCTTGATGAAGGGGGAGGGGACAAAGTTTTAATCCATGTCTGCCCTCAATCATTTGCCTCAGCGCGGGAGACCGGATTGAAGCGCGGTGACTGGGTGAAAGTTAAAGGTGCCTGGGCGGATATTGGTGAAGAAACGGTTTTTATCGCGGCAAAAATCAAAACAGATAGTGACTATAATTTTAAAGTCCGGCTGACCAGTGATGGCAAACCGTTCTGGACAATGTCTGCTGAGCAGCTGGCAAAAGAACAGGCTTCTGAGTAAAAGTTCAGGCGTACTTATTTTGTGCGGCGGATACGTTGCAAACGTATCCGCCTGCTTATCGTTACGGTGTATATACCTTGGCAGGAAAGTTGAGGGTGGCAAAGTAATCGCTATTGGTTTCCGCCCGGCGAATCATTGATACACTGCCATCTTCTTTGAGCAGTAATTCCTGTGGACGGAGCGTGGAATTATAATTAAAGCCCATTGAGTGACCGTGTGCACCGGTATCATGGATGACCAGAATATCACCATCTGCTATAACTGGTAATTCACGCTGAATAGCAAACTTGTCGTTATTTTCACACAATGAGCCAACAACATCGACTACCTTCGTTTCTCCAGAGCCATTGGCACCGACGACATCGATATGATGGTAAGCTCCATAAAGTGCCGGTCTCATTAACGCCGACATACAGGCGTCAACCCCGATGTATGTGCGGTATATATCCTTTCGATTAATAGCAGTGACGACAAGGGCTCCGTGAGGTCCGGTTATATACCTGCCACTTTCCATGTAAAGAGCCGGCATGTAGTTGTGTGTTGCCTTGAACTGTTGGAACAACTCACTGATTTCTCTTCCCATTGCCTCCAGATTTAACGGCGCTTCATCCGGTTTGTAGGGAATCCCCAGACCACCACCGATATTGATAAAATCAAATGGTATTTCCAGCTCTTTCTGTATTTTTTCAACGACATCAAAAAGCATTCTGGTGGTGGTCACCATATATTCATGGTTCAGCTCGTTCGAGGCAAGCATGGTGTGGAGCCCAAATCGTTTTGCTCCACGATCACGGGCCCTGCGATAGGCCTCAATGATTTGATCACGACTCACTCCATATTTTGCCTCAAGCGGTCTGCCAATGATTCCGTTGCCGTCACGCTCTGCTCCCGGGTTATAGCGAAAGCATATTGTCTCGGGCATTTCCGGAATTTTGTCGATCAGGTTGATATCGTCAAGATTGAGGATAGATCCACCATCGGCTGCGGCAGCCTTGAATTCTTCTGGACTGGTATTGTTTGAGGTGAACATCAGATCATCACCCCTGCCGCCGACCTGACGTGAGAGAATAAGCTCGGGGACTGAGCTGCAGTCAAATCCGAAGCCCATCTCTTTTATTATTGATAAAATTTTCGGGTTTGGGAGCGCTTTGACCGCGTAATATTCACGGAATTTCTCAATCCCGGAAAAGGATTTTATTAAATGCTGAGAGGTCGTTTTAATACCTGCTTCGTCATAAATGTGAAATGGTGTGTCAAAATATGCTGATATCTCCCGGATCTGTGTAAACAATTTTTCTTTGAATTCCTCTGACATTGGCATGGTGTGTTTTCCTCAATCTGTTTTAATCGGTATTTGAGCTGTTTCTTTTGTAGTTGATAATACTGGAAATGTTTTGGTATGTCTGACACCAGGTATTGGCATAATTGTAGTTCTGAGAAGTGTGTCGAGCTCTGCCGTGCCAGCCGTTCGAATTTTGACAAGAAAGCAGTCCGCACCGGCAATGAAATGTACCTCCTGGACCTCGGTAATTAAGGAGAGGTGATTACCGACCTCAGTACTGTCGGCCTCGTTTTTGAGGAAAATATGAATAAATGAAATTTGTTTGCAATTGAACCGCATCGGGTTTAGGCGTACCTCATAACACTCGATAATTCCCTTCTGCTCCATTTTCCGGATACGCTCCAGTACTGCAGAAGGCGCAAGATTAATCATCCTGGAGACCTCAACATTAGGAATCCGGGCCTTCTCCTGAAGGATTTTTAAAATTTCAATATTTTTCTGATCCATAATAATATGTTGGCTTAGATTAGATGTTCACTGAAAAGAACAATATTCTCCATTATAGCTAATGTCAAGAATAATGGTCGTAAAAAATATGCTATTGACATTGATAACAGTTTTTTTAGTCTTTTTTAGGGAAGACCGGTGTCTGCTCAGGTTGACAGGGAAAGAGGATAACTGTGAAATGGTGTTGGCCGGCAGCAGGACGTTACGTGGGCATGACCGCCGGTTTCTCGGTTACAAACCTGAGCCGACGGTCATGGTTGAGCGGTTATCTGATATCATTTCTTTTTGGGCGGAAGTGCGTCAGTAATTGAGCCGTCTACCATTTCTGCAGCAAAGGCAAATGTCTCAGCAAGCGTTGGGTGCGCATGGATTGTTTTGCTTATATCTTCTGCATCGGCACCCATTTCCAGAGCCAATACCGCCTCATGAATTAATTCTCCCGCGCTGATGCCGCAGATTGCAGCGCCAAGTATCCTGCCGCTCTTTGAATCAAAGAGTACTTTGCTCGCTCCTGTGGACGCCCCAGAGCATAATGCCCGACCACTTGCTCCCCATGAAAATTTCCCTTTCTGGAAGTCATACCCCTGCTCTTTTGCTTCTTTTTCGGTAAGTCCCATCCAGGCAATTTCCGGATTCGTATAGGCAACAGAGGGTATCGTCAGCGGGCAGAAGGCGGAGCTCTGACCTGCGATAACTTCAGCAGCAACTTTTCCCTGGTGAGTTGCTTTATGGGCCAGCATCGGCTCACCGGTTATGTCTCCGATTGCAAAGATGTGAGGAAGGTTTGTTTTTAGCTGGTCGGTAACCTCAATAAAACCACTTGCTGATAATTGTATCCCCAGCTCTTCGAGCCCGAAGCCACTGACGTTTGGCTTTCTGCCAACAGCAACGAGGACCACATCGAAGGGTAACGTTTTACTTTCTTCTCCGCTTTCATAGGTAACTTCAACGGCCTCCGGTGTTGCATGTATATCAGTTACCTTGCTGTTGAGATGAATCTGGTATTTTTTCTTAAGTTTAAGGAAGAGAGGCTGGACGATATCTTTGTCAGCAGGAGGAATCAGTTGCGACTCCATTTCCACGATCGTTATCTCAGATCCGAGAGCTGAATAGACCTGGGCCATTTCAAGACCGATAATTCCACCACCGATAATGAGCAAGCGCTGAGGGATGGTGTCAAGCGATAAGGCGTCGGTCGAGTCCCATATTCTTGGGTCATCGGCAATTCCCGGCAGCTTGAAGGGGTATGATCCGGTCGCAATGATTGCATGTTTGAAGGTAACGATATGTCTTTCAGCCTCACCGGTCACCTCCAGGGTTTCTTCTCCGGTAAAGGTACCTTTGCCAACAATTCTTGTAACCTTTCTTTTTTTGCATAAGGTGCCAAGTCCGGTGGTCAGCTGAGAAATGATCTGTTCTTTTTTTGCTTTCAGTGCACTGATGTCAATTTCAGGCTGGGCAAAGGTAATTCCAAAATCGGAAGCCTCAACCGCATCCTCAAGAATTGTTGCAGCGTGGAGCAGGGTCTTGGATGGAATACAGCCCACATTGAGACAAACACCACCAAGTCGCTCCGACTGTTCGATGAGACACACTGAAAGCCCGAGGTCGGCAGCACGAAACGCTGCGGTGTATCCTCCCGGACCGCCTCCTAATACTGCAACATCAACTGAACTATTCTCTGTCATTGTCTCTCTGTCTCCTTGGCTTAAAGCAGTGCTCTTCGTAAATCTTTAATACTGTTACTGAGTGACTTGCAGAACCTGGCAGCCTCTGCACCATCGATCACCCGGTGATCATAGGAAAGGGAGAACGGCAGGGTGAGGCGGGGAATAAAATGTGTGCCGTCCCATACCGGTTTCTGGTAGTTTTTTGACAGGCCGAGAATACCGACCTGGGTGCCATTAATGATCGGCGTAAATCCGGTACCGCCGATCCCGCCGAGGCTTGAGATGGTAAATGAGGCTCCCTGGATATCAGGTATGGCCAGTTTTCCTTCACGAGCACGAGAACTGAGCTCCTTCAGCTCGAGGGCAATATCACGCATACCTTTCTGGTCTGCATTTCTGATAACCGGGACCACCAGCCCCTGTGGAGTATCAACGGCTATGCCGATATTGTAGTATTTTTTCAGGATGACGTTCTCTCCACCGGGTACCAGTGAACTGTTGAACAGTGGATATTCCTTGAGTGTTGAAACCACCGCTTTGACAATAAAGACAAGCGGGCTGAACTTGATGTTCTCTTCGCTTACCTCGATGTTCATCTGTTTTCTGAAACTTTCGAGATCGGTGATATCAGCCTCATCAAAGTGGGTAACGTGTGGAATGGTTATCCAGCTTTTATGGAGGTGCGGCCCCGATATCTGTTTGATACGGCCGAGTACACTTTCTTCAATGGTGCCATATTTACTGAAATCTTCGAGCACGGTTTCCGGAAGTGTAAGAGAAGTACCAGCTGCTGCTGGTGAAGAAGCAGGCTTTTCCGGTAAAGAGGTGGTCTGAGAGTCGATATCCTCCTTGAGGATTCGCCCCTTTGGCCCGCTTCCCTTTACTCCAGAAAGATCGATGTTTTTCTCACGGGCGTAGGCCCTGACGGATGGTGTGGCGTGAAAGTCTCCGGGTTCAGCATCATCATCACTGATGGTCTCCTGCTCCTGCTGCGGCTCCTCATCGGCTTCAGCTGCGAGGGGGGCAGGATCAGGAATCTGATCCTCTGCTGTGCCGGCTGTTTCAAGAAGAGCAATCAGGTCATCACTTTTTACCGTATCGCCTTCGGCCAGGTGAACTTCGGTAATCATACCTGCAAGAGGGCTCGGTATATCCATCACCGCCTTTTCACTCTCCAGGGAGACGAGAGGAGTCTCCTCTTCAACTGCATCACCAGCAGATACGTAAACTTCCAGTACAGTAATCTCCTGAACATCACCGAAATCGGGTACAGTGATTCTTTCAATCGGCATAGGGGTCTCCTTTATCGGGTAATAGAGTGTGGTGTTTCCGGGTCAATAGAATACCTTTTAATCGCTTTGCTCACCGTCTTCAATGGAATTAGCTCCTGGTCCGCCAATGCTTTAAGTGCAGAAACAACAATATGATATCGATCAACCTTGAAAAATTTTCTTAACACATCGCGAGAATCGGACCGGCCGAACCCGTCTGTACCTAGGATTGTCAGGGGATTGGGAATCAATCGCCTGAGTTGTTCACTGTAGGTGTTAACATAATCAGTACTTATAATAGCAGGCCCTTGATGTCCTTGCAGCAATTCTTCCACATAGCTTTTTTGCCCTGGCTTGTCTGGGTGTAATCTGTTCCAGTCTTCACTGATTAACGCCTCCCTGTGGAGTTGGTTGACTCCCAGTATACTCCATATATTCGCCTCAATCTGAAAATCGTCCCTGAGCAGGTCTGCAGCAGCGATAACCTCTCGTAATATGGCACCGCTGCCCATCAACTGTACCTGGGCTTTCCCGGAGTCGGCAGCTCTGAACAGATACATACCCCGTTTAATACCCTCCTCAACGCCTTTGGGCATCTCCGGATGAGTATAATTTTCGTTGAGCAGTGTGATATAATAGAAAATATCTTCACCATCCTGGTACATTCGCTTGATACCGTCCTGAATCAAGACAGCAACTTCATAGCTGAATGTTGGGTCAAAGGCCTGGCAGGAGGGGTAGGCAGATGCAAAAAGAAGAGCGTGACCATCCTGGTGCTGAAGGCCCTCGCCGTTTAAGGTGGTGCGCCCTGCAGTTGCCCCCATTAAAAAGCCGCGCGTTTTACTGTCACCCGCCGCCCACAGCTGGTCACCAATACGCTGAAAACCGAACATTGAATAAAAGGTATAAAATGGGATCATCGGGACCCCGTAATTAACGTGAGCGGTGCCTGCTGCAAGCCAGGATGATATCGCTCCGGCTTCGGTAATTCCTTCTTCAAGTATCTGTCCGGCAGGGTCTTCCTTATACCAGGCTATGGTCTCAGAATCCTGGGGTTCGTAAAGCTGGCCGGCAGGGGCATAGATGCCGAGCTGTCTGAACAATCCTTCCATGCCAAAAGTTCTGGCCTCGTCGGGAATGATAGGGACAATATGCTTGCCGATTTTCTTATCCTTGACGATTGAACTGAGGAGGCGGACAAAGGCCATGGTTGTTGATATTTCTCGAGTCTTTGAGGATGCCAGCAGTCCCTTGAAACTTTCAAGCGGCGGTGCCTCAAGCACTGGAGTTATCGTCTGTCGAAACGGAACCGGGCCGCCAAGGGCTTTTCTCCGCTCCTGCAGAAAACGCTCCTCAGGACTGTCTTTCTCTGGTTTGATAAGTGGCAGCGATTCTAGCTGGTCGTCATCCAGGGGCACATGGAAACGATCACGGAAAATCTTCAGTGAATCGGTATCCATTTTTTTGACATTGTGGGCAACCATAACCGATTCACCGACCTGGCCCATGCCAAAACCTTTAATGGTCTTAACCAGGATAACGGTGGGCTTGCCTTTGTAGGAGCTGGCTGCTGAATAGGCCGCGTAGACCTTGCGAGGGTCATGCCCTCCACGGGTCATCTGCCAGAGTTCTTCATTACTTATATCTTCAACGAGTGCCATCAGCCTGGGGTCGTCTCCGAATACTTTCTCGCGGAGATATTCAGGTCCTCTGGCTCGAATTGTCTGGAAGTCACCGTCGACCATCGCTCCAAATTTTCTGATCAGCAGTCCTTCTTTATCACGGGAGAGGATTTTGTCCCATTCTGTCCCCCAGATGAGTTTGATAACATGCCAGCCTGCGCCGCGGAATCGTCCCTCCAGTTCCTGTATAATTTTTCCATTTCCCCTGACAGGGCCATCAAGACGTTGGAGGTTGCAATTCACCACAAAGATAAGATTGTCAAGTTTTTCCCGGGCAGCTAGTGAGAGAGCCCCAAGAGACTCCGGCTCATCTGATTCACCATCCCCCATGAACACCCATATTTTCCTGTCACCCGCTTCTTTAAGTTTTCGGCTGTCCATGTATTTCATGAAACGGGCCTGGTAAATGGCAAACATCGGTCCAAGTCCCATGGATACCGTGGGGAATTCCCAGAAATCAGGCATCAACCAGGGATGAGGGTATGAGGATAAGCCCCGCCCGTCGACTTCCTGGCGAAAATGTTCCAGCTGTTCTCTGTCAAGTCTTCCTTCGACAAATGCCCGAGCGTAGACCCCTGGCGAGCTGTGCCCCTGAAAATAGATCATATCCGCTCCGTTCGGAGCATCCGGTCCCCTGAAGAACCAGTTGAAACCAACTTCATACATGGCGGAAACTGAAGAATAGGTCGCGATGTGACCTCCAAGTCCTTTTCCGTTCTTGTTTGCCTTTGCAACCATCGCCATCGCATTCCAGCGAACGAATGCAGCAACATTTCTGGCGATTATTGAATCACCAGGAATCTTTTCTTCCTGTTCAGGCAGTATTGTATTGCAGTAGGGTGTAAGGATTCCGGGTGAGGTAGATACATTGAGCGCCCGTGCCCGATCAGTGAGTGTGCGGAGTAGATGATCCGTCTTGGCATTGCCCTCGTGTTTAATAACACCTTCAAGGGAGTCAATCCAGTCCTGAGTTTCCTGTGGATCAGGATCCTTGTAATATGAACTCATGTTTCACCTTTAATGTGATAAATAGATAGCGATTCAGGGGTATAAATATATGCAACTATCATTATTGTCACCACATTTGGCAAGGGGGGGAATGACTGAAATCAAATTTATCTGGTCTGACCGGGGCGAGGTAAAGGGGAGAAACTAGTTTCTCCCCTTTTGGATTATGCAGACAGCCGTTTATTCTATATCCTGGATGAATAAATCCGAATAAATTTTCTGGAATTCACCGCTTTTAATAGCACTTTTAATATCAGCGGTATTGCTATTGAACCATTGATGCATCGGATCGTTGGCAAAGAGGTCATCGATATAGGCATTAACCTCCGGGTCATTGTATTGGCGTGCTTCCGGGATAAACTTAAAGTAGAAATTATGAGCGACATCATAAATTCCATGCCACCAGGCATAGTCAGGTCCCATCATTGCAGCGCCCATACGTGCTCGACGCCCTTCATGATGCCAGAGCTCCCAGTAGTTCCATTCGATGTCGTTTGAAAAAGCGGCTTCATTTTCAAGGAGATTCTTACTCTTAATCATTTTTATGATAGCTGTGGCCGGTATTGCGAACTTTTCATTGTAAAGCTTTACAAGAGCATCGTACTGGTAATAGTGGCCGTCTACGAAAGCCTGCTGGTGGCAGTTGAGACAAACATCCTGCATGGCAGCTCGTTTCTGCACAGCATTATCCTTGTATTTTGAAATTGGCGGCCGCAGGGTCCAGGAAATACGATCGCCCACATCATGGGTGACTGCCTGGTTACTTGTTGCTGACATGTGGCAGGTGGAACAGGTTGGCGCCTCGTAGTAGTCTTTTCCCACAACCCACTCGTCTTTGTCCAGGTTCATTTTATCCTTGTAGGCGTAGTAGGCGATGCCATGTTTGGACTCTTCATAAATCTCTTTTTGCGGATGATCGGGGCCGAGATGACACTTGCCGCAGTTTTCAGGCTGTCGCGCCTGGTATTTTGAGAACGAATGTCTGGAATGACAGGCGTTACACGCACCTTTTGAGCCATCGGGGTTCAATCGACCGATACCACTGTTCGGCCAGGTTTCAGGAGATAGCTTGTTTGGTGCATTTTCATCGATTTTTACCTTGCCGCCATGACATGCCTCGCAACCGACAATGACGATCGGGAGTCCACCACCGGCATGGGCGAGATAGGCATCGTTGGACTCCAGAATTTCTCCGGCATGGGCATGATAGGAATCTGATGTCTCCTGTGCCTGCTGTTCATGGCATTTGCCGCAATCTTTTGGTGTGACTAGGGTGGCGATTATTGCGCCGTGATGTTCAAACGCATCCACTTCAGCGCTTTCAGCTTCATGGCAGTCTATACAGCCGACATCATTATTGCCATGTGCGGAGTTTTTCCACTGTAGGTACATCCCCGGGTTTTTTTCCTGATGACAGGATGCACAGTCTGCCCCGTCTGCCGCAGACGCAATTCCCGCCAAAAGCATAGCCGAGATGAATAGCCCTGCTGTTACTAACAGTTTTTTCATTGATACCCCTCCTCTGAAATTGAAATTGAACACTGCCTGGTACAAGTGACCGAACTGAATAGAATACCTAACATACTATAAAAAGAATAATCGTGCAATTTTTAACAGTGATAACAAGAGATTGATAGAACGATTTTACGTTGTGCTATTCATGGGGAATTGAAGAAGATCCGGTAGTTAAAAAGGGAACTATTTGTCTCTGTGGGATGAAAATAATTATCATACCGCTTGCCTGATTATGGGTATCTGCGCTCCAATCAGAAAACCAATGTTTGATTATTCAACTATTATTTGCTATTGAACCGAAGGCTATTTCATTCTATGTTTGAGTTGTTGTGGTCTCGGCCGAATAGTTGATCGTCTCCACACCGTTATCAATCACTTTTAAAATGTAATTGACCAATATGAACAGCCAGGTTTGTCGATACTCATCTTATCCGGGCCAGGAGTAAAAGATCTATGGCAGGTGTTTCTATTGTTGTCCCGACAGTCAATGAAGCAGACAATATCGCTCCGCTCTTTGAGCGCATATTTGCGGCCGAGATACCAGAAAATGTCTCTATTGAAATTGTTGTTGTCGATGACAGCTCTAATGACGATACCCGGGACCGTGTTCGTGTGTGGTCCAAACAAAAACCTGTTACACTGATTTGTCGAGAGGACAGAGATGGGCTGGCGAATGCTGTTGTCGCAGGAGCGAGAGCGGCAGCATATGAGTACGTCCTGGTCATGGACGCAGATTTAAGCCATCCTCCCGAGAAAATAGCTGAAATGATACAGCCGTTAGTTGATGGCCGCTCTGATATGGTGATTGGCAGTCGCTATGTTGAACAGGGGGCTACTCCGCAATGGCCTCTTTCCCGTAAAATTGCTTCAAAGCTGGCCTCCCTGCCGGCGTATCTCTTCACCGACGTAAATGATCCGATGGCCGGTTTTTTTGCCACCGCGACAAGTAGACTGACCGCCTTGCGAAACGATATTCCAGGGTTCAAGATCGGATTTGAACTCCTGGCAGTTGGTGGCGAGAGTCTGAGAGTTCATGAAATCCCCATTGTTTTTCATGATAGGTTTGAAGGATTCTCAAAAATGAATAAAACGGTCATTTTTGACTATTTTAAACAGGTGATTCAATTGAGTGGTTTTTATACCACAATATTTACACCGATCAGACTGGTGACCCTGATTATTCTCGGTGTTTTGATTGATAATCTGTTTTTTAATCTTGTAACGACTGCTCACCATAATCCGGTTGTCTCGCATATCGCCTCTATGACCTTGACCGGCTCAGTCTTGTGCTATTCATTGTTCAGGTTTTGGAAAGGGACAAGCGACAATCGCAAACTGCAGTGGTTTCATCTGTCAAGCGTTATTGTCTCACTGGTTGCATCGATAAGCCTGCAGGGGGCTGTCTATCGAATCCTCAGCGGAGTTGAGCTGGTGGGTGAGGGCATCGCTTTTTTCTCCGGATCGCTGGTTGGGGTCAGTGTGTTTGTCGGTCTGATGGTTGTGTATGGTTTTTCCGGATACGCACAACTTGACAACAGGGTTCGGCTAAAAATGGCGGCAGCCGGTTTGATTTTGTTTGCTGTTTTCCTGCGGCTGGCATATCTGGGTTTACCTGAATTGATGGAGCAGGAAGCATATTATTGGAATTATTCCAACCATTTTGATATCAGCTATCTGGATCATCCGCCAATGGCGGCGACGCTTATCTGGCTTGGTACAGCACTGTTTGGTACGAATGAGTTTGGTGTTCGGATTGCTGGCTTTGTCTGCTGGTTCATATCGGCATACTTCAGTTATCGGTTGTCATCAAATATTTTCGGTCGAACTGCAGCGATTGGAACTGTTGTGCTGATCGCATGGCTACCTATTTACTATGGTGCAGGACTGATTATAACCCCCGATTCGCCGCTTTTTGCCGCCTGGTCAGCCGTGTTATATTTCCTCTATCGATCACTGGTGGAGAACAATAAAGAGGCGTGGATTGGAGTCGGTGTGAGTCTTGGCCTGGGAATGATCTCTAAGTATACTATCGTTTTGCTTGGGCCTGCCATTCTCTGTTTTATGCTTCTGGATCGGAATGCTCGCCGCTGGTTTCTGAAGCCCGGGCCTTATATTGCGGTCTGCATTGCCCTGATCATATTCTCACCGGTCCTCATTTGGAATTTCCAGCATGAGTGGGCGTCTTTTTTATTTCAGGGAGAACAGCGTGTTACCGGGAGGACCATTTTCACGTCGCATCGTCTTGGCGGCCACATTATGCTCATTTTAACCCCGGCAGGTGCACTGGGAGCGCTCTATTTTCTGTTCAGCGGAAATCGTTTTTTCAGGACGGCCATAGAGCGCTGCAGCTCCATGAATGGCAGGCTGATAAACCGCAACTACGGATTTCTGCTGCTGATGACATTATCCCCGCTGCTTGTATTCCTGGTCTTCAGTTTCACCCGGGAGGTAAAGCTGAACTGGACCGCACCGCTATGGCTCTCGGTGATGCCGTTTCTGGGATGTACCGTAATGTCACGATATGGAGATGTGGAATCCACCTATCTGAAATTTATTCACTGGCTCTGGAAAGCTACCGTGATCATCATTGCCCTGGTGATGCCGGTGGCGATGCATTATGTAACGCTTGGGTTGCCTGGAGTTCCGCATCCACCAGGTCCGTTTTTGATCGGATGGAGTGAGCTGGCAAGGGCTGTCGAGCAGGTTGTCAATGAGGTTGAGCTGGAAACAGGAGACCGGCCTGTTGTTATTGGAATGGATCCATATCAGATTTCGAGTGGGCTGGCTTTTTACAGGACGAAAAATGGGCTCAGAGATGTTCCTGAGACCAGGGCCAGAGGGGTTGAAGAAACGCTTGGCTGGCATCTGTTTGGCTGGAATTCACTGATGTACAGCTACTGGGCAAGGCCCGAGGATTATAAAGGCAGAAATATCATTGTTGTTGCCACCAGTAAAAAACGCGTGGAATCGCCATATTTTCAGAAACGGCTAAAGCGTGAAAAACCAATCTTCACGCTCTATGCCAAAAAGGATGGTCAAAAGGTGCGACAGTTTTATATCCGTCAGACCTATGATTACAGACCGAGACCTTTTAAAAAGAGCAAACCTGAGTGATCGTCAATTGTTTTGAAAGAGGGGATGATGATTCGTCTCAGTCATTGAACGATCCATCCGCGAGATTTTCAGGATCAAGGAGCGTCACTAATAGTTCAGGGGAGATGTCAGTTTCCTCAGCCGCCACCTCGAGTATTGTTCTTCCTTCCTGTCTCGCTTTCTTTGCTATTGCTGCAGCCTTCAAATAGCCGATATACGGTGTCAGTGCCGTTACCAGAATCGGGTTTCTGGCAAGTGGTGAATGCATCTGGGCTGTGTTAATCTGCATGTCCCTGATCGCTTTATCACCGAGAATTTCAGCAGAGTTGCCGACAAGTTGAGCACTTTCGATTAACCGTGCCGCCGTGACCGGCAGCATTGTGTTTAATTGAAAGTTTCCTGACTGAGCTGCAACGGTAATGGTCGTGTCGTTACCGATCACTTGGGCTGCAGCCATACAGACCGCCTCGGGAATAATCGGATTAATTTTATCAGGCATTATTGAAGAACCCGGCTGCAGCGGGGGAAGGCTTATTTCATGAAGCCCGGCACCGGGACCCGAGTTCATCCAGCGCAGGTCGTTGGCTATTTTCATGAGACAACAGGCAGCTGTTTTTAATTGCCCGGAGGCCTCAAGGGGGGTATCGATACTGCTGAGTCCCTTATATTTCGACTTCATTGGATGAAACCGAAAATCGTAGAACTGGCTCAGTATTTCAAGAACACCTTCACTAAAATCGGGATGACAATTTACTCCGCTTCCGATCGCAGTGCCGCCCAGCGGTAACTGGCTCAATCTGGAAAGCGTTTCCGTCAGTCGCGAGATACTGTCTTCAAGCATGCATGCCCAGCTCTCCAGCTCATTACTCAGCCTCATTGGCAGAGCATCCATAAGGTGTGTCCTGCCCGTTTTTATGACTGACACATGTTGCCCCGCCTTCCTGCGAATCTGTGAGGCAAGCGATTTTAAGGAAACGATGGTTCTGTTTTTAACCTGCAGGGCAGTTGCGATCAGCAGTGCAGAAGGAATAACATCATTTGAACTTTGTCCCATATTTACATGATCATTGGCCAACACCTCCACTCCATAGCGGACTGCAAGCGTGCTGATTACTTCATTGACATTCATGTTGGTACTTGTACCGGAGCCTGTCTGAAAGACCGGCACCGGGAAATGATTGCCCAGGCCGTTTTCAAGAAGAGCTGCTACGCTTTTGGAAATCGCATCGGCTTTTTCTGGTTCCAGGAGTTTCAGCTGGCAATTTGTTTTGGCAGCCGCCTGTTTGATCGCCAGCAACGCCATGATGAAATCGTCTGGCATCGGCTGGCTTGAGATGGTAAAATTGTTTAACGCTCGTTGAGTCTGTGCACCATGTAATGCCTCCATAGGGACACTGATGGGGCCCATGGAATCATGTTCTGTTCGAAATTTTTCGTCCATTTTGTATAATCCTTTTTGCTGTTATAATCGTAATGCTTGATCGTCTTGTTTTATAGAATAAGCTCTTTTCATAATTTTTCTCTGAGCAGCATCACTAATATGGGGATGAGACAGAAGGCTGTTTTCTTTTCCCGGGTATCTTCAATTAAAATCATGTTTCAGGAATGAGATGATGTGTCCTGCCAGTTTCAGTCCAGAGATGTCTTTACGGAAAGAGGGTAAATTCCATGCATAGAAGTCAGATTTCAAATCACTGTTTTGCACCACTGTCACTGTCGACAGCACGACTGCTGATTCTTGGTTCTTACCCGGGCGTTAAATCGCTGGAGGAAATACAATACTATGCACATCCACGGAATGTTTTCTGGGATATTATGTCTGAAATGGTTGGATTTGATCGGGATTTGGCGTATCTGGAAAGAGCAGCAGCACTGCAGCATGCAGGAATCGCTCTCTGGGATGTCCTCTATAGTTGCAAACGATCTGGCAGCCTGGATTCCAAGATAGAATCACCATCAATTGTCATTAATGACTTCATTTCCTTTTTTTCAGACCACCAGATGATCAAAGCCATTGTTTTTAATGGAGTAAAAGCAGAACAGGAGTTCAGGAAACGGGTTTTGCCGGCAGCAGCAGATCTGGTGGGCTCAAAACAACTTTTGAGACTGCCGTCTACCAGTCCGGCCATGGCATCAATGGACTATGAGAAAAAGCTGGAAAGTTGGAGAGTAATAAAAGATTACCTGCTCTGAATGTGATTGGAGAAAGAGTCTGTTAAAATTTGAAAATAGTGTGAGATGCCTGTTCATCGGTCAGGACCGGGTGGGATTTCTTTTTTTTCCCGGTTTCACACGCTGCAGCTCCAGAACAGAGAAGGGGTATTAAAAGGGCAGGCAACACATCGTGCGGCCTGCCCTTAAAGTAAACATGGAAAATAATCAGGCCTTCCAGAGACCGTGGAGATTACAATACTCCCTGACATTGACTTCTGAAGCATCTACAGGGAAAAATGCTTTCGGTTCATCACCGGGCTTTAAGAAGACTTTATAACTGGTGCCATTTGCATTAAGCTCTATCCATTCGATAAAATGTTTTTCTTCCATAGGGTGGGCGACGGAGCCGACCATCACCTCCCAGCCACCATCAACCTTGCTTGCAACCGGGACGTGTTTTTCCTGTGCAGCATCAACAGTGTTTTCCTTCATGTTGACCATGTCCTGTCCACAGCAAACAAGTGCACCTGCACCTCCCGTTAAAACTTCAACGATATTGTTGCATATATTGCATTTGTATACTTCAAGTCTTTCGGCCATAATTTTTCCTCCTTATATTGATGTGAGAGCGAACGTAACGTTGCAACTATACTCCTGTTAACAGTTATTTGTACAGGTTAATTATGGTGCTGTCCGCTTTGAAATATTTAAGATGTATGCTTTACAACGAATTTCTGGCGTTTATACGGAGTTAATGACTATATTTGTATAGTTTGTGAGACAAATGGTATAAGATTAAAAACGCTTGACCTTGATAGTAATGGTAATTACTACTAGGATCCATAGTAACAATTTTTCTAAAACTGTCAACAAACCATTGTTGTAATTAAAAATATGATTATTTCGTATGATACTAATAGCTGTTGATTTTTTCTAATATAACGAAGATTATACATTGCATTCAGTCTATCACCAGTGATTAAGAAGAGGAGATTTTTACCATGAAGAAATTAATGTTTTTTTTACTGACAACCCTGCTTGTCTGTCTTTTCACCACAGCGCTTTGGGCCGGCACATATGATCATGAGGTAAAAGCAAAAAATATAACGTTCGCATGGAAGGTGGATGGCGATACGCTCCATGCCAAAATGTCGGCAAAGACAAAAGGATGGGTTGGCGTGGGGTTTAACCCGAGTAAAAAGATGAAGGATGCTAATTTCATTCTTGGTTATGTGAAAGATGGCAAAGCAGAAGTTGCAGATCATTTTGGCACCAAGGCCACAGGCCATGCTGAAGACAGCAAGAAGGGCGGCAGTGATGATGTGACCCTTGTTGCCGGCACTGAAGATAACGGTTTAACGACAATTGAATTTACACTGCCAATGAATTCCAGTGATAAAATGGATGGCACCTTGACCGCAGATGGTGATACCATTCTTCTTCTAGCCTATGGCCCTGACCGGGATAGTATGAAGCCCAGGCACAAATTTAAAACAACAATGACCGTGAATTTATCCACCGGTGCTTCAAAATAATCCGGAATGTGACACGTGGTTATCAGACAGAAACTACTCACTGTCCAGCTTATCTGCTGTCTGCTCCTGCCTCCGGCTTTATATGCACAGGAGACGGTAGATACTGTTAGTGGAGATGGTGAGGGTAAAATCTGGGTAGATGAGCAGACAGGAGCGTTTCTACCGCTTGATGTCAGCTTTACCGATGAAAATGGCAATGATGTAACGCTTGGCAGCTTGATCGATAAGCCGACGATAGTGTTGCCGATATATTTCTATTGCCCGAATAGTTGCAGTACAAATCTCGCCAACCTTGCAGCTGCGATGAACCGGATGAAGATGACGCCCGGGAAGGATTACCGGGCTATTTCATTAAGCTTTAATGATAAGGATACAATCAAGGATGCCCGTGATGCTAAAGGTAATTATTTAAAGCTGCTTTATGACGGGTTCCCGGTTGACCAGTGGAGCTTTCTAACCGGGTCCAAAGAAAATATATCTAAAGTGCTTGATGTTATTGGCTATACATACAAGCCGCTCGATGACGGAACCTTTATTCATCCATCTGCATTGGTTACCGTTGCCGAAAATGGTCTGGTTATAAAATATGTCTACGGAAATTTTATCCCCGGTGATGTAGAGATTGCACTGGCGGAGGCAGAGAGTGGAATTCCTGCCCTATCGGTAAAACGGCTGCTCAATTTCTGTTTTAATTACGATCCTGACAAGAACAAAACCCTTTTCCAGGTCGTCAAAGTATCGGTATTGTTCATCTTTGGCGCACTTGTAGCGCTCTTTTTTGTAAAATTTGTTAAACGAAGAGATAGTATGGGTGCGGGAGAAGGAAAACCCTGAATGGAAAATCGACATGACAGCACGACAATCTTTTTATGACACCCCCTCTCCGGCGGGACTGACAGGAATAAAAGCCTGGCTGCTGACGCACGATCATAAACGTCTTGCCCTGATGTATCTCTGGGCTGTGTTTTTCTGGCTGGTGCTCGCTATATTTCTCGGTCTGGCTCTGCGGACAGAACTGATGGTAATAGGTGAGACCATCATGTCGGCGGAGACGTATAACGCGACGTTTACGCTGCATGGCGTGATTATGATTTTTCTTTTCATGATTCCGGGGATTCCAGCAATTTTCGGTAATTTTTTTCTGCCGATCCAGATCGGGGCAGATGATGTTTTCTTTCCACGTCTGAACCTGTTTTCCTGGTATCTCTATATGCTTGGTGGACTCTTTGCCATTGTATCTCTTTTCGGTGGAGAAGGCTTTGCTGATACTGGCTGGACCTTCTATGTACCGTTCAGTGTCGGGACAGATAGCAACGTCTCCATGACGGTGATGGCGGCATTTATTCTTGGTATGTCTTCCATGCTGACCGGGCTCAATTTTGTCACCACCGTTCATCGGATGCGGGTAAAAGGAATGGGCTGGCTGCAGATACCGCTTTTTACCTGGTCGCTCTATGCTACTGCCTGGGTCCAGATTCTGGCAACACCGGTAATTTCTATTACGCTGGTCCTTGTCGTCCTGGAGCGTTTACTCAATATCGGTCTCTTTGATCCTGATAAAGGCGGGGATCCATTATTGTACCAGCACCTGTTCTGGATGTATTCGCATCCGGCAGTCTATATTATGATCCTGCCAGGCATGGGAGTCATCTCTGAAATCATTCCGGTGTTCTCCAGGAAAGCGATCTTCGGCTACAAGGGCATCGTTATTTCTTCTATGGCTATCGCTGTTGCCGGCTCACTGGTATGGGCGCATCACATGTACACCAGCGGAATGAGTGATGTGTCGGTATTTGTGTTCTCCCTTTTAACCTATCTGGTCGCTATCCCCAGTGCGGTAAAGGTATTTTCCTGGCTGTCAACCATGTACAAGGGCTCTATCCTGATGACACCTCCGCTTCTGCTGGCGCTGGTGTTTATCTACCTCTTTACGGTGGGTGGACTGACGGGACTGCTTATTGGTGCTGTAGGGCCTGACATTTATGTTCATGACACTCAATTTATCGTGGCACATTTTCATTTTACCATGTTTGGGGGAACCGGATTTGCCTTTTTCGCTGCACTTCACTATTGGTGGCCGAAGATGTTCGGTGTCATGTACAACTTCAAAGCGGCCTATACAGGGACAGTGCTGGCAACGATAGGCTTTGTTTTCCACTATGTGCCAATGTTCATTCTGGGGATGCAGGGTATGCCGAGACGATATTATGATTACCTGCCCCAGTATGAAACAGGTAATTTTCTGGCTGGAATTGGAGGGTATCTGATGGTGACAGGGCTCATGATAATGTTTGTCAACCTCTGGGTCAGCCTCAAAAAGGAAAAAACGGCTGTCGATGACCCCTGGGGGGCAACGACGCTTGAGTGGTCGATTCCCTCTCCGCCACCGCTGCACAATTTCATCGGGGAACCCCAGGTAAAGGATTACCCCTACGATTTCTCTGAGGTGATCAAACGTTCAGCCAAGAGCAGTCAATAAGGATGTAGGAATGGAAAAAGCTATCGATAAAACAGGCGTCAAGCTAGGAATGTGGATCTTTCTCTACTCTGAGTTGATCCTTTTTGGTGGACTCTTTGTGCTCTATGCCGTCTATTTTTTTCAACATGCGGAAAGTTTTGCCGCTGGCGGAAAAGAGCTTAATCGCATTTTTGGTACCGCCAATACCCTGGTCCTGTTGATCAGCAGTTTTACAGTGGCAGCCTCAATCACCGCGATTCAGAGGCAGAAGAAAACACAGGCGATCGGATTGCTGATCTTTTCCCTATGCTGTGGCGTTGTTTTCCTGATAAACAAATATTTTGAATGGAGTGCCAAAATTCATCATGGGCTCTATCCCAACTCCGAGACACTGTTGGACGCAGAACCGGGTCTCAATATCTTTTTTGGTCTCTATTACACGATTACTGGATTGCATGGGGTACACGTCATTATCGGTATGGTCCTGCTCGCCATCAGCCTGGTACTGGTTATTAAAAACAAGGTGAACCGGGAGCGCTATGCGATGCTTGAAAACAGTGGTTTGTACTGGCATCTGGTCGATCTAATTTGGATTTTTGTCTTCCCTCTTTTTTATCTGGTTCTTTAGATTTTTATGGAGAATATCATCGTGAACGAGCATGAAAGTGAACATCAGCTGAGCTACAGTTTTCTTGGTTGGATACTTGCGTCGCTGATCCTGTTGACGGCTGTAACGGTAGGTGTCTCATATGTTGACTGGCTGTTTTTAAATGTACCGATAGCCTTGTTTGTGGCTTCATGCAAGGCCACACTTGTGCTGCTGTTTTTTATGCATATCAAATACGAAGGGTTGGTCATCAAGGCTTCTTTCATCAGTACCGTTCTTGTTATAGCCTTAATGATAAGTTTTACCTTCTGGGACGTAGCTTTCCGTTAGACTTTTAAAGGAGTGAGTGAAGCGGTATGGATCCTGTAAAAGGCGTAGATCTGGCTTTCTGGTATATTTTAAGTATCTCTGGCATCCTGCTTGTCGGCATTACAGTGGTTATGATTGTTTTTGCCGTTAAATATCGACGCAGCAAGCACCCCAACCCTGCAGATATCAGGGACAATCTCAACCTTGAGGTTATCTGGACTCTCATTCCCACCGTCATTGCTCTTACAATGTTCTATGTTGGGTGGCAATCGTATATCGGTCTGCGAGATGTCCCGGAAGATGCTATGGAAATTGAGGTTGCCGGTCAGATGTACTCCTGGATATTTCTCTATCCAAATGATAAGGAAATCGAGAATGAGCTTGTCGTTCCTCTGGGTAAGGCGGTAAAACTCAATATCACATCCTGGGATGTGTTGCATAGCTTCTATATTCCCTCTTACCGGATCAAAGTCGACGCGGTTCCGGGCTTGACTACCTATGTCTGGTTCAATGCCGATAAACTCGGCGAGTACGATATTTTTTGCACCGAGTTCTGCGGAGTGGATCACGCCTCTATGGTCGCCAAGCTCAAGATCGTTGCTGAGGACGAATACAAGACCTGGCTTGAAGAAGAGGAGTGAATCACGTCACTAAATCTACATCTATTCTTTTCCTGATGGGCTTGGGGACCCTTATCAGGCATCACCTGCAGATTGCTAAAATTCCTCTCTGTCTGCTGGTAGCTTTTTCTGGATTTTTCGGATATTTCCTGGGGACAGTTCAGACTATTACCCCGGGGTTAATTGTGTTTCTCGGTATATTATTGTTGGCCACTGGTGGTGCGACTTTAAACAGCGTCCAGGAGCGATTGGCAGATCGGAATATGGGCCGAACCCGGAAAAGACCGCTTGTGCAAGGCCTGATTACCAGGCGCAGTGGTTTACTGCAGGCACAGCTGTTGCTCGGCGCCGGATTCTTTATTCTCTATGCCGGGTTTTCTTCTCTCGGTCCTGTCCTTGCCGGGATGTCTGCCGTTACTCTCTATAATTTTGTATATACACCACTCAAACATAAAACCGTCTGGGCAATTATTCCTGGAGCGTTCTGTGGAGCACTTCCTCCCTATATCGGCTGGCTGGCTGCTGAAGGTTTCTATTTGTCTCCTCTAATTATAGGAATTATCGCTCTTTTTATCGTCTGGCAGATCCCCCATTTCTGGCTCGTGATCCTGGATAATCAACAGGATTATCATACCAGCGATATACCTAGCATGCTGAAGATGATGCCTGTTCGCTCGCTGAGACGTGTTTCGATTGTCTGGGTTCTTTCTCTGGTAACAATTTTACACATCATTGTTTTATTGCTCGTCGACCTGCTACCACTGGCAAAAGCGATCATCAGTTTTGGAAGTCTTTTCTTCCTGATTTTTTATACGTACCAGCTTGGTTTCGCCAATCGATTGTCGTACCGGTTTCTTTTTATCGCGCTCAATATCTTTATGTTCCTGGTCATGGTTATTCTTGCCTGGGGTTCAATTGGGCCGGTTTAGGATGAATTGTAGGGGGGGGATATGAAATATCCGACCCTCGCTTACTCGTTTGACCTGAACGCCAGAATTTTCTCTGCCTTGATTTCAGGGGGGAAAATACTTATTAATGGGTTCACCAACATCAGCCTGGCCGTCAGGATTTCTGTTCTACCATCGGTCACAAGAGGGGTGATTATGTCGTCGTTTGGGGAAGTATTGGAGAATCCTTTCAGGACGCATATAACGTCAATTTTTTGTTTCATTACATATCGGTGAGGTTTGTAGATGGGAAAGGAGAAAAAGAGTAAAAAAAAATGCTGTGGTAAGTTCGTCAAGAAGGGAAAGCATTGCAGCAGTTGCCCGATAACTACTAGGGCTAAAAAATGTAAGCCCGATAAGAGTTATTGTGACGACTGTCAGGTGAAACCAAAAGATAAAAAAGGCAAAAAAGCAAAAAAAAAGAAAAAATAATAACTGACCAACAAGCACGGTAACGATTCCCTGGCGGCAGGCGGTAAATGCGAGATACCCTTCCTGCTACCTTTGATAACTATTAGTTAAAATTGGAGAAATCTAAAAATGATCAATGATAAATTGTGTTCAGCCTTGAATAAGCAGATTAACGCGGAATTGTTCTCATCATATCTTTATCTGTCGATGTCTGCATGGTTTGAAGGAAAAAGCCTGTCAGGTTTTGCCAACTGGATGCGGGTACAGGCAGAAGAAGAAAACTTCCATGCCATGAAGATGTTTGATTATGTTCATGAACGCGGGGGACGAGTCGATCTCCAGGCGATTGAAAAACCCGAGGCTGACTGGAAAAGTCCACTTTCAGTGGTCGAAGCAGTACTGAAACATGAGGAGCTTGTAACCAGTCTTATCAATGATCTGGTCGATGTCTCCATGGATGTTCGCGACCATGCAGGAACGTATTTTCTACAGTGGTATGTTGAAGAGCAGGTTGAGGAAGAGAGTAACGTTGGCACGCTTCTCGAGCGAATGAAAATGATAGCTGATGATTCAGCGGGAATGTTTGCATTGGATATGGAGATGGCAAAAAGGGTTTTTACCCCACCTGCTGAAGCATAATTAACCACATTGGAGGCCGGTTATGACCGTTGATTGGGCATATATGAGGAGAGGTTGAGCATCGTGCAAAAAAGCCTGGGAGGCTTTTTCCGAAGCTGGTGTCACTGTAGGAAAAGAGGTCGATGCCAAAAAGGAAGTTATCACCAGTGAAGATGCCTGGTCTGTCTTATCGGCAGCGAAAACAGTTTATGTGGCGAGCGCTAAAAAAACCATGGAATATTCGCCCGACAGCAGCAATAAGGATGAGTTGATAAAGAAGGCAACAGGACGGACCGGCAACCTGAGAGCGCCGACATTGCGGAGAGGAAATTCGCTCTATGTTGGTTTTAATCAGGAAATGTATGACAACCTGTTTGCTTAA
>CAZOWJ010000032.1:0-37262 GCA_964583415.1 uncultured Desulfocapsaceae bacterium | reverse complement strand
AAGAATCAGGTAATAAACCAGAAAAAGCCGTCGTCCAGAAGGCTTCTGATTCTGAAGAACCGAAAGAATAATTAAGGAAGGAGATTATATAATGGCTGCACGACCTCAAAGAAAACTGTTTTCAAGAAGAAAGGTCTGTCGATTCTGCGCTGACAAAGAACTTCTAATAGATTATAAAGACCCGAAGGTTTTGCGTAATTTTGTCTCTGAACGAGGGAAAATTATTCCTCGCAGAATAGTTGGCACATGTGCGACTCACCAGCGTCAGCTCTGTTCAGCGATCAAAAAGGCGAGACAAATAGCCCTTCTTCCATACTCTGGGTCAATTCAGGGACAATAAAACGACAGGGAATCCGGTGTCTGGGTGGATCAAGAGTATTTTCGGTGAGAGCAAGGGCTACCAGCATATAATACTCTTCGGACTTATTATAACAATCCCTGGCTTTCAGTCCACGCTGTTTGGGCTGATCTATTTTATTATCCCACTTGTGGTATTATTTTATCTGTACAAGTGGGAGAATGGGCTAAAATATGTAATTGGCGGAATTGCCCTGGGAGGCATCGCCAGTGCAATTTTTGACTCTCTCGGGACCCTGTTGTTTACAATGACGTTCATCCCTCCCGGATATGTTTTAGCAGAATCTGCATTTCAGGGAAATTCACCAGCACGATCTGGAATAAAGGCTGCGGTAACGCTGATTGGATGCTGGATCCTTATTCTGGTTGGATTCACCATGGTTACCGGCGTCAATCCTATCAGTAATTTTATAGCATCAATGGATCAGGGAGTTGAAGAAGCCCTGCGCTACTATAGACAGAGCGACAATGTTGATCCTGATACTATAACACTGATAGAACACTCTTTTTATCAGATGAAAGAGGTTTTCCCGAAAGTCATTCCATCAATTATAACCGGGTTTGCCCTCCTTACTATCTGGTTCACCATGGTCACAGGAAATAGCCTTATCAGGCGATTTCTTGGCTACAAACCCTGGATTAATCACAGGCTCTGGGAATTACCCGGCTCCTTGGTATGGATATTGATCGGCTCGACGATTATTACCCTCATGCCGATTGGCGCCACAAGGCTGATCGGAATTAATGCTCTGATTGTATTTAGTTTTATATATTTTTTCCAGGGATTTTCTATTTTTGTTTTTTTTATGCATAAATGGAATGTACCGTTACTACTCAGGACATTTTTCTATGGTATGATGCTTTTCCAGTCCTTTGGCACGGTACTGTTGCTCGTTGTAGGTATAGGAGATGTCTGGTTCGACCTTCGTCGTCTGCACAAGAATGATGATGACGAAAAAGCCGATGAAGATAATCACCCAAAAAGTTAATTTGTTAAATAAGCAATTATACTCATAGAGGAGTCAATCATGGAACTCATTTTAAAAGAAACAATCGATTCACTCGGTCTTGAAGGGGATCTGGTAAAAGTTAAGCCTGGATTCGGCCGTAATTATCTGCTCCCGCAAGGCAAGGCTGTTCTCGCTACTGCATCAAACCTTGAGCTCTTCGAGCAGAACAAGGCGGCAATACAGGTACGGCTTGATGGAGAGAAAAAGACAGCTGAGAAGCTATCCAAAAAAATAGCCGCAATTACACTCGATTTTGCCGAGCTGGTCGGTGACGATGAGAGGCTTTTCGGTTCAGTGACAGCCACAGATATCTGTGACAAATTAAAAGAAAGCGGAATTATTATAGAGAAAAAGTATATACTTCTGGCTGACCCCATAAAGACCCTTGGGGAGAATAAAGTCGCCGTAAAGGTGGGTTTTGATCTCAGTACAGAAATTACCGTAAACGTCGTTGCCCAGGGAGAAAATAATTAAACCATTTTCACATTCTTATTTGTTCCATTATGCAGCGCATAAAAGCCGCATAACCACCTGGAAAATTAACAAAAACACACCTTAAAAGTACCCACTTTTAAGGTGTGTTTTTATTTTGACACAATCTGTTCAGTGTATTAGACAACATCTGTATCTAACAACAATCAGCTGAGGGCTATGACTGACCAATATCATACAGCAGCAGAGGCTAACATGGTGAGTAGTGGTAAAATTCCACCTCATAACAATGAAGCCGAACAATCGGTGCTAGGCTCCATACTATTGAAGGAAAAAGCTCTTACCTCAGTCCTGGATATTCTCTCGCCAGCTGATTTTTACAGAAAATCGCACCGGATCATATTTGAAGCGATGATTGATCTTTTCCAGAAAAACGAGCCTCAGGATCTGGTCACAATCACCAACCTTTTGAACGACAAGAACAACCTTGAAGATGTCGGAGGCCCAACCTACCTGGCATCCCTCACTTCGATTGTACCGGTCACATCCAACATAAGTGCGTACGCACGAATCATACGCCAGAAATCTATTTTAAGAAACCTGATCAGTGTCAACTCGGATATCGCCAACCGCTGCTTCGAAGAACAAGGTGATATTGACCAGCTCGTTGACGATGCTGAACAGGCAATATTTGATATAGCCGGCAAGAAAAGTGGAACTAACTTCACCCCTTTAAAAGAGATTATTCCCGGTTGCTTTGAAACGGTTGAACAACTCTACAAGCGTAAAGAACATATTACCGGCGTACCGACAGGTTATAACGATATTGACAAGATGACCGCAGGACTCCAACCTTCTGACCTGATCATTCTTGCCGGACGGCCCTCAATGGGAAAAACTGCCTTAGCCATGAACATCGCCCAGCATGCAGCCCTGATGGAAAAAACAGGTGTGGCTATATTCAGTCTGGAGATGTCTAAAGAGCAGCTCACCATGCGTCTTTTGAGTTCCGTTGGCCATATCGACTCACAGAGAATCAGAACAGGTAAGCTACATAATGAAGATTGGCCACGGTTGACAAGAGCTGTCGGTATGTTGTCGGATGCACCAATATTCATTGATGACACCCCAGCTATTTCTGTCCTGGAAATGCGTTCAAAAATCAGACGTCTGGCCGCCCAGCATGATATCGGAATGGTACTTGTCGACTACCTGCAGCTTATGACAGGTAGATCAGCGGAAAACCGTACCCAGGAAATCAGTGAAATATCAAGATCATTAAAGGCGCTTGCAAAGGAGTATCGGGTTCCGGTTCTCGCCCTTTCACAGCTGAACAGGGGTCTGGAGAATCGCACTGATAAACGACCAATGATGGCCGATCTCAGAGAATCTGGAGCCATTGAACAGGACGCAGATGTTATCTGTTTTATTTATCGAGATGAAGTTTATAACAAGAGTGACGATAATCCGAACAAAGGTGTAGCGGAAATAATTATTGGAAAACAGCGAAATGGTCCGACGGGTACTGCCCAGTTGTTTTTCAAAAAAGAATACACCATGTTTGAAAATATGAGCCACTTTGAAGAGTCGGAAGCTTACACCTAATTAATGCGGATATTCCATTGACAACAAACCAACAGTTATCGAGGGCGTGAATGACAGTGAGAAATGGGCTAACGGGCAAGTACGATTTTAAATTGGTTGAAGCCAGGTGGCAGCAAAAATGGGAATATGAAGGTATTGATAAAGTAACAGAAGACGACACCAGGGAGAAATATTACGTTCTTGAGATGTTTCCTTACCCCTCCGGACGCATTCATATGGGCCACGTGAGGAATTACTCAATAGGTGATGTCGTTGCCCGATATAAACGTTTGCGTGGTTTTAATGTTCTTCACCCAATGGGATGGGATGCCTTTGGTCTCCCTGCAGAAAATGCGGCTCAAAAACACAATACCCACCCTGCCAGGTGGACTTACGAAAATATCGATTACATGAGAGCACAGCTTAAACAGCTGGGTCTCTCCTATGACTGGAATCGCGAGCTGGCAACCTGCCATGAGGATTATTACAAGTGGGAACAGAAACTGTTTATCGAGATGTATAATAAAGATCTCGTTTATCAGCGGACAACCACTGTCAACTGGTGTGAGACCTGCCAGACAGTATTGGCAAACGAACAGGTTATTGACGGCGCATGCTGGCGCTGTGATGATTCCGTTGAACCGAGAAACATGAATGGCTGGTTCTTCAAAATCACCAATTACGCAGAGGAACTGCTTGCTGATCTCCGGACACTTGACGGATGGCCTGAAAAGGTGGCCACCATGCAGAGCAATTGGATTGGTAAGTCCAGCGGTCTAGCGTGTGATTTTAAAATACAAGAGAGCGAAAAATCAATTTCAATTTTCACCACCCGACCCGATACAATTTTTGGGGTGACATTCATGTCTGTTGCTCCTGAACATCTGCTGATTGAAGAACTTATCGGCGGCACCGAAAACGAACAGTCGGTTAGAGATTTTATAAAGACAATACAGGAAGAACGTCAGCGACAGAACCTCGTTGAAGAACAGGAAAAGAAAGGGGTTTTTACTGGCCGATTCTGCATAAACCCCTTCAACGGTCAAAGTATCCCCGTCTATGTCGCCAACTTTGTTCTTGCTGAATATGGGACCGGTGCCGTTATGGCTGTGCCTGCGCATGACCAGAGAGATTTTGAATTTGCACGAAAATATAACCTTCCAATTACACCTGTTGTTATTCCTGAGGGCGAGACACTCGATCCAGAGGCCATGGAAGAAGCCTCTACAACTCCTGGTACTCTTGTTAACTCCGGCCAGTTTAATGATATGGAATCATTAAAGGCCCAGGCTGCTATCATCGCTCATGCAGAATCCCACCGTTTTGGTTCAGCACATACCACTTACCGGCTGCGGGACTGGGGGATATCAAGACAGCGCTACTGGGGAACACCGATTCCGATGATTCACTGTGACTCCTGTGGCGTCCAGCCTGTTCCGCTTGAAGACTTGCCTGTGAAACTACCTGAAGATCTCAATACCAGTAATAACGAATGTGCGCCTTTGAGCCAGAGACCAGATTTTATCAGCACATTCTGCCCTTCCTGCGGTAAAAATGCAGCTCGTGAGACAGACACCATGGATACCTTTGTCGAGTCTTCGTGGTATTTTGCCCGTTTTACCTGCCCTGACGCAACCGACACGCCGCTCAATAAAAAACAATCACGCTACTGGCTGCCGGTAGATCAATATATTGGTGGTGTGGAACATGCGATCCTTCATCTTCTCTACTCCCGTTTTTTTGTTAAAGTACTGCGTGATCTTCACTATCTTGATATTGATGAGCCCTTTCAAAATCTCCTGACGCAAGGAATGGTCATCAAAGACGGAGCCAAGATGTCAAAATCAAAAGGCAACGTTGTTGACCCTGACGATCTTATAAAACAGTATGGTGCCGACACGGTCAGGCTGTTCAGCCTGTTTGCCGCACCGCCTGAGCGTGATCTGGAATGGAACGCCCAGGGAGTAGAAGGGGCAAGTCGTTTTTTAAATAAGCTTTACCGCTTTATTGTCGGTTTTTGTGAGAGTGAAATTTCCGTTGGTCAGAACGCTGCTCGCGGAGCAAATATCTCGCTTAACCGCAAGATGCATCAGACTGTCAGGAAAGTAACCCACGATATCGAAACAAATTTTCACTTCAATACCGCCATCAGTGCCGTCATGGAGCTCTTAAACATGCTTGTTTCAGTGGGTGACCAGAGCAAGGATGAATCGGCAAGCACAGAAAACATCCGCCAGACTATCAAGACGATCCTCTTGCTGTTATTCCCGATGGTGCCTCACTTCTGTTCCGAGATGTGGACAACCATGAAACTGAGTGGACGTCCTGAGGTTCATCAGTGGCCTTCTTTTGATGAGGGAACCGCCAAAGAAGATCTTCTGACTGTCGTACTTCAGGTAAATGGTAAAGTACGGTCGCGCCTTCAGGTTACCGCAGATATCGAAGATTCTGCCCTTGAGAAATGTGCTCTCGAGGACAGTAATGTGCGGCGATTTATGAGCGGCAAGTCGGTTAAAAAGATTATTGTCATCAAGAAGAAACTTGTTAATATAGTGGTTTAATACTACTGTATGTTCTCATTTAGCTACCCGTATATTTTGTTAGATGGGTGTTTAAAAAAAAATCATGGAGTAAGACCTTGAAACATATTTTTCGTCCTCTGTTTATTTTCCTGGCAATGTCTGTATTAATAAGTGCATGTGGCTACCGTAACCCTTATGTTTATTCAGGCCCTGACAGGATAATTTACGCCACAACCTGGAAAAACAGAACCAATGTACTGCTCCTCGACTCAAAAATTTATCAATCACTCATTAAATGGTATCAAAAATCAGGATCACTGATAATCAGCAAGGATAAAGAGAATGCAGATTTCATTCTCGCTGGAGAGATAATATCCATAGACCTACCCAGCCTCACGTATGGTGCTGCCAACTCCACCAGCGAGGTAAATCTCCGGTTGAGGGTCCGCTATATCATGAAAGATCTGAAGAGTGAAAAGGTTCTTATAGAACAGCCATCTGAAGTTTGGACAGAGGAATACAGAGTTGGACTTAATTCCACCGCTACCAAAGATAATGAAAATGCAGCACTTGAAATTATAATCGACGAACTGTCACAAAGGATTTACCAACTATCCCTGGTTGAATTTGCAAAACCTTAATTCCCCTTTTCCCTATCGAAAAGTCGACTCAACTTCTGGGTCGACTTTTTCCTCTAGACTTCGTCATTAGGGTCAACAAAAACCCATTTGGCTCTAATCGCGTTATCAGACATTATGTTTTCAATTGGTTCGGTCCAGTTACCTAATAACCTTATTCTTGCTCCTCTTGCCGGATACACCGATCTGCCTTTCAGGATACTCTGCCGTGAGTACGGTGCCGGTCTCTGTGTATCTGAAATGATAAGCTGTCACGGCCTGGTTTACCGGCAGAAAAAAACAATAGAAATGGTAGAGAGTTGTAAGGATGATCGTCCGATTTCTTTTCAGCTATTTGGTGCAGATCCCGATATAATGGCTGAGGCAGCCTCCATCCTCAGCTCCTTCAGTCCTGATTTGATCGATATTAATATGGGATGTCCCGTAAAAAAAGTCACCAAAAGAGGTGCCGGCGCAGCCCTCATGACAGACCTTAAACTGGCTGAGCAGATTATAAAAAAAGTCGTAAAAAACAGCAATTATCCAGTCACCGTGAAGATGAGATCCGGACCTGATCAGCACAATCAAAATGGTAAAGAGCTCGCAAGGATAGCTGAAGATAACGGCGTGTCTGCTGTAACCGTCCATGGCAGGACCTGGAAACAGGCTTTCACCGGGAAGGCCGACTGGGATGTTGTTCGAAGGATAAAAGAAAGTGTTTCAATCCCTGTCATCGGCAACGGTGACATATTGACCTGTTCCGAGGCAACTGGGCACTTGGAATCGGCTCAATGCGATGGAATAATGATTGGAAGGGCTGCTCTTGGCAATCCCTGGGTGTTTCATCCTGACGGACGCCCAAAAAATATTACCCCGGTTATTAAATGTGTTCTTCGACACGTCGTCCTGCTTGAACAATATAATGATCTGCCAAAATACAAACTGGCGGCAATGAAAAACCACCTTGGAAAATATTTCAAAGGGTTTTCAGGCAGTTCGGAAATACGAAAAAATATTTATGCAGCCACTGACTGGTCGAGCCTCAAGGAGATGCTCAACCAGCTGGACGAAAAATGCTCACATTGCAGTTAGCGGCAGGTAATCAGGTTGCCACCTCATACCGCCGATCAATTTTTTCATCCTTATGTCATCATTCTCATGCTTGTAGTCAGCATAGGCACACTGTCTGCTTACCCCTTCACGCACAGCACACATGGCTACCTCAAGCGCCACATAATTTGCGACAACCGGGAATTTGTTAAGTGGTGGAACGAGTCTGCCGTTTTTAAGTTCATCACTTGTTACACAGTTGGAAATAGCCTTGGCTGCTTCGGTGAAAAACCGGGGCAGAACCTGCCGTGCTCCTGAGGCTATTGTTCCAAGGGCAACACCAGGGAAGACCAAAACATTATTGCACGGCGCAATCGCGGCACTCGCCTCACCAATATCACAGCCGAAACAGGAACCGCAATGCGCTATAAGCGCCTTGCCCTGAGACCATTCCTTCAGGTCTCCACTAAAAATCTCGACATCTTCTTCCAATCCAGCGATCGGCAGAATAACCGGTTTTTCGGTATTGCAGGAAACGGCTTCAATGACATCCCGGGTAAAACAGCCACCTGACCCGCAGGCGCCAGCCATTACCGTAATGTTTGCCTCTTTTACAATCGCAGTCAGGCTATTGGTTGATGAAATCCATGGATAATTTTCAGAATTTTTTGCGTACTTCATTTTATAATGAGCATGGCTCGTCTTAGACGAAAGTATCCCATCACTCGTATAGATAAAGATTTTTTTGCGTGCCTCATCCCTTTCAAGACCTGAATCAATCAAACCATCTTCGATCTGTTCAGCGATGCCAATCTCCCTGATTCCGTCTCCACAGACAAGAAATGTCTGATCAACAAGCTTTTCTGATTTGGCTTTCATCGCTGAAAATAATGCAGCAAGGGTAATTGCTCCGGTTCCCTGGATGTCATCATTGAATGAAATAAGCTCATCGGCAAAGGAATCTCTTATTGCAAAGGCATTTTTATTAGAAAAATCTTCCCACTGACAGAGTGCATTTGGAAAAACATTTCTAAATGCCCGGGCAAACCTTCCAATGAACGAGAGATACGCCTCTCCCTGTAGACGTTCGTGTCGCCAGCCAAGGTAGAGAGGATCGTTTAACAATTCAGGGTTATCAGTACCAACATCGAGTGAAATTGGTAAACAATGCCAGGGAGCGATGCCGGCGCCCTGAGTATAGAGCATCAATTTCCCAAGGCTGATGGCAATTCCACCTGCACCCTGATCACCGATTCCGAGAATACCTCCATTATCAGTAACCACCGCCACACGAATTTCTCTGTGCAGGTATCTACGCAGAATATCCTCGGCAAGATCAATATTATCCGGAGTAAAATGCAATCCACTCGGACGCCTGAACATGGAGGAATATTTTTTTACTACCATACTGACGGTCGGCGTATAGATAATTCCCATAAATCTGTCCAGATCACTTTTGATAAGAGCGTGAGCGAGGGTCACATTCCTTTCAAACATGGCTCTGATAAAGATATACTTTTCCAGATCATCAGGCTTGCCATTTACGATTCGTGTTGAATTGTAGACCTGATTTTCCAGCGATCTGACGCTGGGCGGCAGCGCTGCCTGCAAGCCAAGTAGTTTTCTCTCTTTGTAACTGAATGCGGTTCCTTTATTGACGTAACTTAAGGTTGTCGCAGCAACGCCACTTGCATAGACAACAATCTCTTTTGTGTTGCCGTATTCATCGTACCTGAAACCATATTGATTTTCTGACATGGGATATCCTTTCTGTTAGTTGGTAAGGCTCTAACCTTTACTCCACAGCCACAACATACTACATCATGATAGAGTGAAAAGAACTTTTAGAGGCAGTGTGAAAATATTATTCAGTCGTCTTTGTTCTCATATTCTGTATAATTGAGTACCAGAAGATAATACAAATGTTTGCAAATGAATCAAAAAGAAATCCCCACAGCGTACCTCTGGCTTGCTGTGCATTCCACCAAATTTATTTTGTTTTATGATTACATATCATTAACAGTTATCCGAAAATGATCGACAGCTTCTTGTTCCACAAGCAACCTTAATTGTAAGAAAAATTTTATACTATTTATTTAATCCATTCTTGCATCTGAGGTTTCATAAACGATATAGTATTGTAATTTACTAATTAATTAATAAACCTAATACCTTATATTTTTATGGATCAACAAGAGATTCTTCAAGAAGTTCTGCAGTCCGAGGAATTACCAACATTACCGGTTGTGGCTTCGAAACTGATATTACTGATGTCAAAGGAAGAAACAACGCTGTCAGATATCGCCAACCTGGTTTCACGGGATGTTGCACTTTCATCTAAAATTCTGAAAGTCTCAAATTCAGCCTTTTACAGTTTCCCTCAACAGATCGGCTCGATCCAGCAAGCAGTTTCGATTCTCGGAATCAACGCGGTACGCAGTCTCGTTTTATCGTTTTCATTTCTCACTGTACGAAAAGGCAGCTACCAAAATTCATTTGATTTTAAAAAATTCTGGGAATACTCACTAGCATCAGCAGTCGCCTCCAAACTTATCACTGAAAAGGTAAACGACACTGACCCGGAAGAAGTTTTCGTATCAGGTCTTCTGCATAATCTTGGGGAGTTGATTTTTGCCAGGACATTTCCAGAAAAGTACGCGAAGGTCCTCATTACTGATTCAGACAGTATGGTTGATCGTTTAGCTATCGAGGAATCGGTCATCGGCTCCAACCATTGTAGAATAGGTTATGAGGTTGCAAAACAGTGGGGATTCCCTGAAGCGCTCCTGGCTCCGATACTGCACCATCATTCCCCAGAGCTTTATGACGGTAAAAATAAAAGTATCAATACCACAATCAAGGCCGTCTATCTTTCGGACTTGCTGACCAATATCCTTTTTTCAGAAAAACCTGATCAGTACCATAAACAGTTCAGGAAGCAGGCAAGAAAATTACTCGGCCTTTCAAACCAAGATATTGAAGATGTACTCGACCAGATTCATATTCTGGTCATGCAGGCAGGAGAATATTTTAATTTAACCATCAAGAATACCAGATCAATTCAGGAAATTCTTCAGGAGGCAAATATACGGTTAAGCCTTCTGAATCTTGATTATGACCAGATGAACAAACAGCTCATCAGTGCAAAAGTCGAATTAGAAAAGCTTGCAGCCGAACTGGAAATGAAAAACAGAATTCTCGACAATCTCGCAAATGTCGATGGGCTCACGAATGTATTCAATCATCGATATTTTCAGAATGTTCTAGAACAGGAGATTGATCGGGCCATCAGGCATGATACAGTCTTGTCACTTCTCTTTGTCGACATAGATCATTTTAAAAATTTAAATGACACATATGGCCACCAGACCGGTGATTTCATTCTCAAGGAGTTCTGCACTACGCTTAAAGATCACATCCGAAAGTATGACACTCTGGCTCGTTATGGCGGAGACGAATTTGCCATTCTCCTTCCCTCTACAAACGAAGAACAGTCCGTCGCCGCTGCAGAAAAATTAAGAACAACGGTTGAACATACACTATTTAAAAAAACAGACCTAAAAATCGAATATCAGTTGACTGCAAGCATTGGTATTTCAACATGCAGGCCCGCCAGTGAAGAAAATTTTTCCAGGAGCGATTTTATAAGTAAAGCTGATAAGGCGCTCTATGAGGCCAAAAAGCAAGGACGAAACAATGTGGTTTCCTGGTCTGCAAAGAAAAAATGGTTCAAATTCTGAGCCTTCCTGCTGCAGGGAATCGTATTACCTGTGGAAACAAAAACCTGGGCTAATCTTACGACAAAATGGATGTAATCTCCTGGGAAATTGTTTTTGATCAGAGCATATTCTCGGGATCCACATCGACAATGAGCCGTTCTTTTCCACTCTTTTTGAATTTCGTAAGGACATACTGAACGAGGTTATGCAGCTCAGTTATATTGTTCCCTTTTAGAAGACTTTGCCAACGATAGATATCCTTTATCCGTTCAATCGGAGCAGGTGCCGGTCCCAATACCTGCAACGGACTGCTATGTCTTACCGAATTACACCATTTTCGAGCCTCCGAGGTCACCTGCGTGGCGAATTCTCTTACTCCTTTTTCTGTTTCACCCTCTATTTTGATGGATACCAGTCTGACAAAAGGAGGAAAACCTGCTTCATTTCTAATCTGGAGTTCACGGTCGACAAGCCTTTGATAATTATGATCGGCAGCCAGACTGATAGCGTAATGGTGAGGCTGCATGGTTTGTATGATCACCTTGCCTGGCTTCTCTCCACGCCCTGCTCTACCGGTCACCTGGGCTATCAGCTGAAATGTCTTTTCTGCAGCACGATAATCTGGAAATGCCAGCCCACCATCTGCCCATACCACACCAACCAGCGTAACCTCAGGGAAGTGCAGTCCTTTTGCGATCATCTGGGTACCAACAAGAATATCAATTTCCCGGTCCCTCACCGATTGAAGAATGGTCATAAACCGTTTCCGATCGCTTGCCACGTCTGAGTCAAGCCGCGCAATCCGTGCCTCTGGTAGAATCTTTAAGACTTCTTCTTCGACTCTTTCTGTCCCGAACCCGACTGGTACAAGTTTTTCTGACCCGCAGGTAGTGCAGAGAATATTTATTGGAAGCTGAAAACCGCAATAGTGACACACCAGCTGATTCCTGCCCTTATGCATATTCAAGGTGACATTGCAGTGACGGCATTCGACCATGGAACCGCAATCTCGACAGATGACTGAGGCTGAAAAACCACGCCTGTTCATTAATAAAATTGACTGGTTGCCCTGCTTAAATGTTTCCTTAAGAGCAAGGACCAAATCATCTCTGAAAAGCGATTTCCCATCCTGTTTGGCTTTATTTTTCAAGTCAATAACCGAAACCTCCGGCAGCTGACTCGTACCGACCCTGTTTTTCATCTCAATAAGTTCAAACTTTTTAGAGCGGGCATGATAATAACTGGTTATTGCCGGAGTTGCTGAACCAAGTATAGTCACGGCCTGACTTAGTTTTGAACGTAATACCGCGATATCACGGCTGTTGTAACGTAACTGATCTTCCTGTTTGAAGCTCGAGTCATGCTCTTCATCGACAATGATCAGACCGATATCCTGCAGCGGTGCAAAAACTGCTGATCGGGCCCCGATGACAATACTTCGTTCTCCGGAGTAGACACGTGCCCACTCATCGTATCGTTCGCCAGCTGTCAGTCCGGAATGCAGGAGTGCAACCCGATTACCGAATCTGGAAACGAAATGTGCTTCAATCTGTGTTGCCAGGGCAATCTCGGGAACAAGAACAAGAACACGTTTACCCAATTTTACTGTAGACTCGGCAGCCTTGAGGTAAACTTCGGTTTTTCCGCTTCCGGTTATACCATGAAGCAGGATCGTTTTATATTGACGCTGGTTTATACAGTGCTCAATTCGCTCAACAGCATTCCGCTGTTCATCTGTGAGACAGGCAGGCTCTTCCATATGAGGTAATAGACCCCCAAAAGGAGTCCTGAATACCCTCTTGTCAATTTTTTTCAGCAGCCCTTTTTCGATAAGCCCGGCCATGACGTTTCGACTGTAGGGATACAGAGCCAATAATTCCTTTCTCGGAATGAGGTGCTCATTATTATCACTCCAGATGGTATAAACATACGTGATAGCCTTGCTCTCACCTTTTGAGAGCAAGGCACCACCTGGAAGCATTATCTGCTCTCTTTTTTTTCCGGTTTTACACGCTTTGGTTTCAGCAAATAGTTTCACCCCTGTATCCGTTAAGCGATAGCAGGTCTCGGTTTTCTTTTTAACAAGGTCTTTGTTACGGCTGCTGATTACTGATACAAGTCCATCATCAAGCAGTGTGTTGAGGATCTCTTTCTCAGCTGGCAGGCTCATAACTTTTTTACTCAAGGTGTGTGATAACGTGCCATCCTTTAAAAGTTTCTTGAGCCAGATAGTGTCAGGATTTCTACTACTCAGATCTTCCACTTGAGAAATACTGTTTTTATCGGTCAGGCAGAGTTTCTTTTTTGCCTGTACGGTAAGGCCTCCAGGCAGAGCAGTCTGGATCACCTTCCCCAATGGGTAGTGATAGTAATGTGCCACCCATTTGAATAACCCAATTATTTCTTTATGAAACAGGGGGGTATCATCAAGGAGATCGAGAATCTCTTTTAATTCTATCTGGGGGTCTTCCTCCTCATGAAAACCCAGCACATATCCAGTAATCTTTCTACTGCCAAACGGAACAAAGACCCGTCTTCCGATGATCGTCGAAAGTGAATCCCTGAACTGCTCTTTTATAAGGTATGGCAACTCATATGAATATGTCTTGGAAACCGGAGCTGCAACTGCTACCTCCACCACGATCATAATGAATCTGCTATTTCCTTTATATGGTTAATCAGATGATCGCCAAGTTCATTGTGCAGCATACCGTAGGCAATAATTGCCTTGAGATAACCCAGTTTATCGCCTGCATCGTAACGTGTTCCCAGAAATTCGTATGCATACATTTCCCGTTGTTTAGAGAGCGCCAATAAGGCATCTGTTAACTGGATCTCTCCACCATGTCCGGGTGTCGTTCGGCTGAGAATATCAAAAATTTCAGGCATAAGGATGTACCGGCCAATGATGGCCAGATCTGAGTCAGTCGTTCCCGGTGCAGGTTTTTCAACCATCCTGGTTACTTTAAAGGTTCGGCTGCGGCTGTTTTCTTCGCCCTCTACAATACCATACTGATGCGTTTCATCAGCGGGTACCCTTTGAACGGCGACGATGGATTCACCAACATCATGAAAAAGATCGAGCATCTGCCTGGCACAGGGGATATCGCTCAATACAAGATCATCGCCAAGGCATACCATAAAAGGTTCATTTCCAATTACATGCCGTGCGGTCCAGATTGCGTGGCCAAGGCCGAGAGGTTTTTTTTGTCTCACGGAAACGATATCAATAAGGTTGGATATGGCCTCTAACTCTTTACTGAGGTTTGTTTTATGCTTGGCCCGCAAAACGTTGTCGAGCTGAAAATTGTAGTCAAAGTGATTCTCAATTGCCGACTTTCCTTCACTGGTAACAAAGATAACCTGTTCGACCCCTGAGCTGACGACCTCTTCGACGATATATTGAATAGTCGGGCGATCGACAATTGTCAGCATCTCTTTGGGTATTGCTTTTGTGGCGGGGAGAAATCTTGTTCCAAGTCCTGCAACAGGGATTACCGCCTTTCTCACTTTCATAATGCACCCCATTTTCAATGACAGTTAAAGTTGTTATATGGTAAAGGATTTAAACGATCCGAGAAAAGACAACTAACATAATTATCATCATCATCCAACGCTTTCATGCATTTTTCTTACCCACCTGAACTCCCTATTTCTTCTTCGACAGGAGAAATTGCTGAACTTATAAAAAACCATCAGGTTACGGTGATCGCCGGAGACACCGGTTCAGGAAAAACAACCCAGCTTCCGAAAATTTGTTTTGAAGCATTGCCACATATAACAGAAATGATCGGCTGCACTCAGCCTCGACGCGTCGCAGCCACCACTGTTGCCGACCGTGTCAGGGAAGAACTCGGAACAAATCGTCATCTGGTCGGCTGTAAAATTAGATTCCATGATCAAACGACCCAGGCTACCAGAATTAAATTTATGACCGACGGCATTCTGCTTGCGGAGACAAGGCAGGACACTCAATTAAAAAAGTATGATGTTATTATTGTAGATGAAGCTCATGAACGCAATCTCAACATTGATTTCCTCCTCGGCTATCTTAAAAACCTCACCCATACACGACCGGATCTGAAACTTGTTATAACATCAGCGACCATTGATACAGCGTTGTTTTCAGCCCATTTTGACAATGCACCGGTTTACCAGATCAAAGGCAGGAGCTACCCGGTAGATATCATTTATGATGATTTTGAAGATGGAGATGAGAATACTCCTTTCCTTGAACAATGTATTAAAGTCGTCTCCGAGGTTGCATATAAAGAGCCCCCAGGTGATATCCTCGTTTTTATGCCGACTGAAAAGGATATAAGGACAAGTGTTGACATTCTGAAAGGCAGACTGCCAAGCCACACGATACTGCCGATGTTTGGCCGATTACAGTATTCTGATCAGCAGAAGATCTTCAAACATAATAATGGATATAAGGTCGTTGTAGCCACAAATGTGGCAGAAACGTCAGTTACTGTTCCCGGCATCAGGTATGTTGTTGATACGGGACTCGCTCGCATATCCTCCTATAACCAGAGATCGCGCACTACCGGTTTGCCGGTGACCAGAATTTCTCAGGCAAGCTGTAACCAAAGAGCAGGAAGATGCGGGCGCACAGGCCCCGGAACCTGTTTCCGTCTCTATTCAAAAGAAGATTACCTGTCACGGCCCGAATATACCACACCTGAGATCAAACGTTCTAATCTGGCCGAAGTACTGTTACAAATGGCGGCACTGAATCTTGGTAACCCAATTGATTTTCCTTTCATTGAACCACCTATTCCATCTGCCGTTCGCGATGGATATCGAATGCTTGAAGAACTTGGAGCGATTACACCTGGCAGAGAACTTACAACGGATGGTCGCCTCATGGCACGACTGCCTATTGACCCGGTTATCTCGAAAGTTATTATCGAGGCTGCCAGAAATAACTGCCTCAAGGAAATCACCATAATTGCCTCGGCGCTGGCCATACAGGACCCGAAAATAAGGCCATCGGACCAGGAAGCAACGGCAGACGAGGCACACAGAAGATTTACGCATCCACATTCTGACTTTATGGCATTGCTTTCCATATGGAATGTATTTCATCAGCAGAGCAGCAGATTTTCCTGGTCCCGTCTCAAACGTTTCAGTAAGGAAAATTATCTATCATTCCAGCGAATGCGTGAATGGCTTGATCTTCACGATCAGCTACATGTTATTCTAAAGCGCCACAAATCCTTTACCATCAATAAAGATAATGGTTCATATGAGCAAATTCACCGCTCTCTTTTAAGCGGATTATTCAGACAATCAGCACGCCGTAAAAAAGGTAATTTATATCTCACTGACAACTCAAGGGAAATCATGATTTTCCCTGGAAGCCACCAGTTTTCCCAAAGTGGTGAGTGGATCATTTCCGGCTCATATATTGAAACGAACAGACTCTACGCACTGACAATTGCAACGATAGAACCTGAATGGATTGAAGATGCAGCCCGCACGTTCTGTTCATACTCATGGACCAATATAAGGTGGCAGAAGAAAACCGGGAGAGTCATTGCCGACGAGGCGGTATCCCTGCGCAATCTTGTAATATTTGCTGGAAGAATCGTTAATTACGGAAGGAGGGACAAAAAAAATATCCCGGAGGCCCGATCACTTTTCATCCAGAAGGCACTGGTGGAAGGAAAAATCGGTAAAGATTTTGATTTTCTCTCACATAACAGAGATATCTTCATGAAATGGCAGGATGCCGAAGACAAGCTACGAAAAAAAAATATCCTTATACAGGACGATACCATCTATTCCTTTTATGATACAAATCTTCCTGCCCATATCTATGACAGCACAACGCTCACCCGCCATCTTAAAAAAAACAGTGGTGGCCAACTGTTTATGACTCAGGAACAGGTCCTGCTCAGACAACCGGCAGAATCTGAACTGTTAAACTTCCCTGCTGTTTTTGATATTGGCTTTGATCAATTAAAGTTAACCTATAATTTTAAACCTGGAGATCAAAAAGACGGAGTCACGGCGTACATCCCCCTATCATATGTAAACAGTTTGAAACGGGATCTCTTTGAATGGCTTGTTCCCGGCCTGATAAAAGAAAAAACGACGTTCCTGATTAAAGGATTACCAAAGAAATTAAGAAAACATTTGATACCGGTAAGCCAGTCAGTAGACCGCATTCTTGATAATCTGATAGTCTATCGTGGAAATTACTACAGGGAATTATCCGATGTAATCTTTAAACTTTTTAGAATTTCAATTTATCGGGAAGATTGGCCGGATCCGTTACCCCTTCACCTGCAGATGAGATTTACCCTGCTGGATCATGAAGGAAAGGAACTTGCTTCCAGCAGGGACCTGTCTGCGCTGAGCTCACATCTCAATTCATCTGAACTCCCTGCAGTTGAACCTTCCCTGCGCACCCAGGACGAAGAATTCATTTCAAGGTTAAAAGAAAAGATCCATAGATCATGGGATTTCGAATCTGTCCCCTTACAGATTCCAATCTACTCAAACCATAACAAACATTATGGTTATCTCTTTGCTGCGATACAAAAATTACCGCAGCAGCAGGGTGTAAATGTCATATATACTGATTCAATGGACGAGGCCACTTCGATTAATTCAGTGGGAACCCGCTACCTTCTCCAGCTGGCCGTCAAAGATCAGTACAAATTATTGAAAAAACATTGTAAAGTTTCTTTCTCCGGCCCTTCGGTTAACTGGCTGAAAGAAAGCTGCCACGCTCCCGACAATATTCAGGACTACCTTATTGATTTTGTACAAATAAACATTTTTGGTTCACGGTTTTCCCCGATTATTTCCAAAGATGGGTTCGACAGTAAGGTTAACCATATTAAAAAAATTGGTTATTATAAGAGTGGAAAGGCACTTCTGGATCTGGTCCTGCTCGTATTAAGGGACCGTAAAGAGCTGTTCAATACAATCCAGAAACTGGAACATCTTTCAAAAAAAACAGGATCTGGCAGACCGCTCCTATTTGAAGAATTATACAGACAGCTCGACAAAATTCTACCGGAAACCTTTTTGTACCGTTATACAGAAGACCAACTTAAAGCAACTGTCCGTTACTTTAAGAGTCTAGGGATACGGGCCGAAAGAGCTTATGCGAATCCGGGTAAGGATATGCAAAAACAAAAACAAATCCAGATGCACCTGAGAAATGAAGAGAGCTTTCAAAAGAAGACAGCAACCCTGGATGATGAAGGTAAAAAACTCTTTTCACACTATTCTCACCTGATAGCAGAATATCAGGTATCGCTGTTTTCTCCGGAAATTAAAACAACAACACCGGTTTCTGAAAAAAAACTGATGAAGGCCTGGAAAGAACTCAGCACCACCTATTAGCCTCACACATTATTATGAATACTATTTTTATCGCTCTATTATGAATCATGTAACCATTGGCGTTATCCTGTCCATGTCCTCGCTCTTACTGCTCTATCAAAATCAATGGGCTCTTGGACTCGCCGCCTTTGTACTGGGAATTATAATAATGAATAAAAAGAATTGGAAAAGATAAGACATGTATCCTCCCCTCCCCCTCTACGGCTGACACTCAGAGATACCAAACTTTTTTAAATTTACACCATTCTAAATACCATTCAGCCCATAGATGTTTTTTACAACAAATTCATCAATGGGTATGAAGATTAGTCCTCATAATAATCAAATCGTTTCAAACTGAAACGTTAATAGGTTGAGTCCATGAAATGTATTTGTTTTCTTTGTAAAAACTGTTATCAACTAGCAAAGAAAAGAAAATTAATCGATTTTCCTATGTGCGCTCTATGCATTATTTGCAAGAATTTATAAAATTCATTAGAAATTTATTGTCTGTCACATTTACGCTGGAGGGCGTGGTGCTACTTATAACAATTCTTTTCTTTGCTCAGTCATCATGGTCTGCAGATCTAGAAGAAAACTATTTGCGAGAAACCCTGATAACCATCGATTGTCTAAATGAACCAGTCAATAAAGTCCTCAACGATATATCCACAAAAAGCGGCTTAGAAATTAACTATGACCAGGAATTAGAAAATGAACCGGTCATTATTGCCTTTAATGATACAATGACAGCAATGGACGCAATTGTTCGACTTTTACGTGGTAAAAATAAGGTTATCGAATTTGACAACCGCAGACAGAATCTGAATATCAGGTTTTTTGGAAATAGTGGAGTTACCGGAAGCAAATCATCAATTCCTGGACAATAGACAGGAGATAACCCTATTTTTTTACAATATCTGACAGAGGTACTGTTTGTTATCTCAAGAATATTTTAATTTGGAGGCCGTATCTCTCTTCACGACAACTCAATAGCATTGAGGCGAGCCCACTCCCTTGTTGATTCAATTAATAGAGGGATGTCGAGCGGTTTCTTAAACGCTTTCCAGGCGCCGAGTTGTACTGCTATTTCAAGGTAGGAATCAGGTCCTATTTTCCCTCCACCGGAAATGGCGATAATGCCAACCCCGGGGAACTCTTTTTTAAAGCTGGTTATCGTTTCTATCCCTTCCTGATCAGGCATAATCAAGTCACAGATTAACAGCTGAGCGGGATTCCTGCGCTGCATCTTGACACCTTCCCTGCCATTTTCTGCATCCAACACAGTAAAACCTTCTTGTTCAAACCAGATACGCAGGATTTCTCTTATCTGAGGTTCGTCATCAATAATTAAAATCTTCATATTACTGATACATAGGCAGAGCCTCTTTGCCAAATACTATTTGACGAAAAAATCTAATGAGCTCTATCCGCCTTTCCATGGTTTTCATCTGCTCAGGAATGAGATCCGTTTGTCTCACTTTCATAACAGACATTTTATATTCGATATAACTGGCGAAGCTGTTATCCAGATACCAGGCATACATGACGCCAAATAATAAGCCGGGAGGGGTAAAGCCTTCTCCATTATTGATTAATCTGGTAAAATGATTTTCTCCCTGCCAAGCCATCCGGGCAAGCGTCAGATACTCTTTTAACTCTTCGGTGGTAAAATAACACTTTCTCTTCTTCTCTTCTGTGAGATACAGGTGAAAGACTCGACCGAAAGATAAATGATCGTAATTAATATCTTCAACTTTTTTTTCAGAAGCATAATTTCCAAGTAACGCCTGCCCGACCGAAATCAGAAAAGAAATCTCAAAGCCGCGAAGATCGGCTAAGCGATCCTGTCGAATTTTTACCTGACCATCCTCCGGGTCATAAAATGAAAAGACATTATCCCAGCGTTGATCTCTTCTCCACTCATCTACATTGATGCAGGTTATACCTTTGATATTATAAAGGTGTGAGAGCGGTATATCCTTATGATTCCAGATAATATCTGCAAGGAATGATCGAATTCTTGCTACTTCATCGGCCGCCGTTCGTTTACCACCGGTCTTTATTTCGAGATCATTAAGACGATCATAAATCCGGCTATAGCGCTTTGATGGTAAGGATATTTTTCTGGACTCATTACCAGCAATTTCCTTGGAGATCTCTCCGGTGGTCCTTTTCTTGAATAACTCAGGCATTAGTTCCCTGGAGAGGTAGAGCGTTTTCACAGTCCGCGCTACGATATCGGGATCATGCTGAATTACCTGACGCTCCACGAGGGCATTTCTAGAAAAAAATCCGCACTCTATCGGTTCAAACCCCTGTGCCTCCAGGACTTCACGATCAAGGTATATGGGGATTTTGCCTTCAACTGCATAATTCTGTATGACAGATCCAGGCACATCTTTTAAAGAGAGGCAGAGAATCTGATCAAAAAGCCCCTGTGTTCCTCCCGGCAAATTTCTTTCATAGGCCCTGATCATATCTGATACATGAAATTTCCGTTCAGGGTCACTGATACTTTGATCAGTTTCACCAGCCTGGACCCATAAATTCGAGATCAACAATTTCAAGGCCTTGCTATTTTCCCTGACCGCCTCTGCAATCCCCGGAACCTGTAGAACTGGAATAATAGAACTATATAAACTTCCAGGAGCCATGATAAGGATGTCAGCATTTCTGATATAATCGACGACCCTTTGAGATACGTATGGTATGTCACTAAAATCGACAAAAACCTTATCAACAGGAAATCCACGTGCGGCCTTACTCGATTTATGTTCTCCGGTTACCTGAACACCATTACTATAGAGAAACCGTAACTGGGCAGGGGTCAACGTCGAGGGCAGCACTGCATCCTCGGCTGCACCAAGGAGTTTAGAACATTCAGATAAATTTTTAAAGAGAAGCTCACCTTTTTCATTATCAAAACGAAGGAAATTATTTATCTCGAAATCACCTGAGAAAGAGCTGATAAATAATGACAATACGATGATATTGCCAAGACAGTGTGCTCGCTCAAAAATGATTTTGCTTCTTGGATCCTGGTAACATATATCTAGCGCTCTTCTGATATAGTTAGACAGCCCGCCTGGCAGGGTCTGGAGATCAGCTCCACATTCGTTTAAGAGTGCTTCTACTGAGTTGGGTTTATTTTTAAATCTGTAATTGAAAAGAGTTGAAAGTACCCGAGCAACATTCTCAGCCTCACTTGTAGTGAGATCATAGAGCTCAGTAAGTTTTCTCAATTGAACAGAAGAGAGAAGAACATGCCTGATATCTCCAAGGGCAATCACCGGCAAATCTTTCAGCAATTCTCCTGTGGAACCGCCATCATCCGTTACACAGATAACTGCTTTGGTTTCAGGGAAAAAATCCTTCAATCCTTTAAACGGTCTGTTCTTCCAGGCAGTTTGCCTGCAGTCGCCGCCAATAATGTTTGATAAACCGGTTCCTCCACCGAAAACAACAATATTTACCTTATCTACTTTGGTCTGGGTTAAATTCTTGTACAGTTGCCTGAACAGTATCGAAGACTCGTAATCAGAATATTCTGGAACACCGTTGAGGACAAGATCTACCAGCTTTTCACGGATGTCTCTCTGAGGTATGAAGTCGAAAGCCGTAAGATTTTTACTGCTCAGCTGTTCAATCAAGGCTTTGTTATGTTCTTTGAACAATTTTTTCACTGATTGCTCCGACGAACTATTGACTATTCCTCATTAGGGCTGCAACACGTTGTAATTCATCTTCGGTATCAACTTCTACAGAGTCATGCTCGGTTAATACAACTTTTATCTTGTACCCATACTCGAGGGCTCTGAGTTGTTCAAGTTTCTCGAACCGTTCCCACTCCCCTTCAGGAAGTGATACATAGGTCAGCAAAAACCCCTTGCGGTATGCGTAGAAGCCTAAATGTTTATAATACGTCGGCGCCTCTGCTTCCTCGGGATTTCTTTGAAAAGGGATTGCAGACCGAGAAAAATACAAGGCATATTTATCTTTGTCAAATACGGTCTTGACGTGATTGGGGTCGTTAATCTCCTCTTTCCTGGTGATTTTATAAATAAGTGTAGACATTGGCAACGTAGGATCTTCTAGTAAAGGGGTTGCAACCTGTTCGATCACTTCGCTTGGGAAAAATGGTTGGTCTCCCTGGATGTTGACGACCACGTCATGTTCGGATATACCAATTTTTTCTGCGGCTTCGGCCAAACGATCTGAACCGGATACATGATCATCTCTGGTCATTACGACATCACCACCAAACCCTTTTACCAGATCACCAATTTCTTGATTATCAGTTGCAACATAGACCTTGGAAAGCATCTCTACCCGTGTAGCCCTCTCGACCACGTGTTGAATCATTGGCTTGCCATTTATATCGGCAAGTGGTTTTCCAGGGAAACGATTAGATTGGTATCGTGCAGGGATAATCGCCACCACCTGTATATCTTTATTTTTATTATTCATAAACTAGGCTATCCTCATAGAATGATCAGACTATTGTTGTCTAACCTAATTAAATCATTTTGCAATGGATATCAAACAGTTCATCCGAATAAAGCTTAAATCAGATCATGCCGATGAAATTCGGCTGGCCAAAAAACTGGCAGCGGAACTTGGACTGGACACTCCTTCTGCCAATCCAGGAAACGTTCCATTCCATTTATCATTTGTTAACAGAAGGCTTGAGTTGACAGAAAATTTCAAAGATAAAAATGATAAATCACCGATCTTCGTTGATTTCCTCAATGGCTCCATCCGGTACAGGTATAAATATGATCGCAGGATAAACCAGCTCATCACAAAAGCGGTCGGGATTAAGAAAGGAATTCGACCAACAATCTGCGACACAACCGCAGGATACGGTAGTGACAGTTTCATATTTGCCTCTTTCGGATGTGTGGTCACCATGATAGAAAGATCTCCTGTAATATGTGCGCTTTTGAGCGATGGCCTCAGGAGAGCCTCAGAAGACAGAGAAATCGGTCAGATGATTGTGGAAAATCTGTCGCTGCACCGAGGTGATTCAATTACATTACTCAAGAAGATGGGCAAAAACTTTGATACCATTTATATGGATCCGATGTATCCGCTGAAAAAAAAATCAGCACTTAACAAGCAGAAAATGCGGGTGCTTCGATCCCTTGTCGGCGATGATGTCGACCACAGAGAACTTCTTCAAACGTCCCTAGCGCATGCAACCGGTCGGGTCGTTGTCAAAAGACCGTCAACCGCCGCTAAAATTGAAGGGGTAGAACCATCTTATCAGGTTAAGGGTAAGAGCAGTCGCTACGACATATACCTCAGCAGTCATTTATGATATTGTTCACCTGCTTTGATCGTATACGCCCTGTACAATTGCTCTAGCAGAAGCAAACGCACCATATCATGGGTAAATGTCATTCTCGATAAGGAAATGACCAGATCGGCTTTTTTCAGCTGACTGTCGGCAAGACCCAGCGGACCTCCGATGATGAATGATACCTTTTTGACACTCTGATTTTCCAGCGTTGTAATCAATCCACTCAAGCCTTCAGAGCTTAACAATTTTCCACTGCTGTCAAGAGCAATCCGGTAACAGCCGGAGCTCACGCTCTGATCGATAAGCTTGCTCTCAGAACTTTTTGTCTGGTGGGCTGTCTGACCTTTTAACGGTCTGGTTTTGATAACTTTTATATCTACAGAAACGTAGTGGGATAACCTGGAATGAAAATCACTAATACCCTTTTCGATATATAGCTCTTTCGTCTTTCCGAGAAAAGGCAGCTCAATTTTCATACTGGATTCTGGTCATTTAATGGTGTAAGCACAGCTCAACAAATCACCGTTCCATGACTATTTAAATAGTCCTGCAGGATCTCGCAGAATTCCACATAACTTATACCTTTATTTATGCCAGGACATGAATCACTGATTATATGAAAGTTATCCTCACCGTTTAACAGGGCGGGAACAAGAGGCCACTGAGCACATCTCCAGGGGCGTCCCTCATGAACAGTACAGCCATCGTTGTAAAAAATACAGTGACCGTCCACTGTTTTCATCTGGATTATACTTTTTGTTCTTTTTAAAAATCGGTCCTCAAGATCCTGCGGTTGCAGCATCAAACTATCAGCCATACGTTTTTGGTCGTTTTTGTCGAGGGAGACAGTGGTCTCGCCCTGGCAGCAAAACCCGCATAGGGTACATTTGAATATCCTGCTTATTAGTTCCATATCATAAAAAACATTTTTAAAAGTCTATAACCGTAGAAATAAGATTGATTCATCACACAAAAAAGCGCGATTCTTTGCAGAATCGCGCTTCAAATATAACGGGTATCATCATTTAAGCATAGCCAATAACATCACCAAAGGTGGAAATGTCTATGCCATAGTGCATCGCCGCACGCGTCCACTTTTCACTATCAGGAACATCGAAAATAACATCATCATAAGCTGGAACCGTCAGCCATCCATCATCAAGCAACTCAGCCTCAAGTTGTCCAGGCCCCCAACCTGCATATCCAAGAATAAATAAATATTTTTCCGGTCCTACAGAACGGGCAATATCCTCAAGAATTTTAGTTTCTCGTGAAAGGGAAACATTAGGGCTAATATCAAGCTGATGCTCAACACGGTAATCTGATTGAAAGAGAATAAATGCAGATTCGAGCTCAACTGGCCCCCCAATGTACACTGGAGGAAAATCAATATCGGGAACCGGCAGGTGAGCACCTCTTAGTATTTCCGGTATGGTGAAAAGTTCATTCGGTTTATTAATTGCGACCCCCATTGCTCCTTCTCCACTATGGGCGCAGATATAGATGACCTGCTTCTCAAAGCGAGGATCCGGCATTCTGCGAGTTGATATTAAAAACGATCCGGTGAGTGTGTCGATAACAACAGGAGATGTCGGTTCCATTTTTTTATCCTTAAACCTGTTCAGGTTACACTTCTATTCCTTAAGATTATCAGACACGCTGATTTACCGTCAAGTGTTCATATAAACAATAATCATTAAATTACGTATGTAATCTGCGGCCAGGTGACGAACTGATTATAAAGAATGATCATGACATTTTCGGTTATATGCCCTAGTATCAACGGTGTGAGTACTTCATATCAACTTGATTTCATCTCTGGAAAATATGAAATCGCTCGTCTTAAAAATTGTCTCCAACGAATATCATGACCCATTCCAGTACCTGGGGGTCCATGATCATCCACAGGATGTCAGCATTAAAATTTTCAGAACCCTGCAACCCGTGGCTAAAGTTGTTTCACTGCTAATTGAAGATAAATGTTCAAAAACTCCATCCTTTTGATTACCGATACCGAATTGTTTATCATGCAGATGCTGTTGATCAGATTAATGATCCGTATCGTTTCCTTCCTCTTTTTGGTGAAAACGATCCCTATCTTTTCAACGCAGGAACCAACTATTCACTCTATAACCTTCTCGGTGCACAGCTTGAAATGCACCAGAAATTGTACTGAAGCCGTTCAACACAGCCTCTTAATCAGGAGATACCATGACCCAAGAAACAAAATCACCAATCGCTAAGGATAAACTTCAGGCTGCCGTTAAGGCTTTATCGGAACTCGCATTGAAATATCCTGATAAAAAACGAGGAGAACTTCTCCAGCAAATACAGTTACAATATGACCTTTCTCCCCTGGATTGTGAATTTCTAAACAGACATTTCAACGGTAAACAATGCGGTGAGTAATTCCAGATTCTCTTAACAACGTCAGCGAGCACAAAATCATTGGTTTCCATACATTTTATTCGGGGACACCATGGAGGCTTATCAACAGCTTATAGCAACAATTGCACCCGTCATGGGAACCGCATGGGCAAGTGGCATAAATCTATACGCAACTAATGGAGTGCTGGACATTCTCGGCCACAGTAGGAATATCATCCTTCCCGACCAATTGCTTGTCCTACAGGATCCGCTTGCTGTTTCTCAAAGTGTATTTGTCCTTTTCAAAAGAGGAGGCAGCTGAACACAGCAGCACGGTAAAAAAGCAGGTCACCCCAAAATTGCCGGAATCTTAGACAGGAAACGTAACAATTACCGTGGTACCATTCCCCTGAACACTATCAATGTTAATCGATCCTCGATGATCTTCGATAATTTTTGCAGAGAGCGACAAGCCCAGTCCAGTTCCATCGTTCTTTGTGGTGAAATAGGGATCGAATATTTTCTCCTTGATGACGTCGTCAATCCCCTGGCCACTGTCTGCAACGATGACAGTTGCTTTGTCAGCACTATGTTTTGTTGAAATAGTCAAGGTGCCGCCATGTTTCATGGCCTGGATACTGTTTAATAACAGATTCAAGAAAAGTTGTGTCAATTTATCCTGATCACCTTCTACCACCCTATTTTCATCTTCATATTTTTCTATAATTTCAATACGCTCCGCCTGGGCATCTGAGCGTATCAACCGTATCGCCTTCTTAATAGGCTGAACCAGTTGCAATTTTTTCAACTCCAGCATTTCCGGTCTTGAGTAGTCAAGCAGTTCACTGATGCTTCTATCCAGCCGTTCTACTTCTGATATTAAAATTTCAGCGGCCTCACCACCAGAGGATTGTAGTTCAAATTTAGATTTAAGAAGAAGAGCAAGCCCTTTTATCGAGCTCAGTGGATTTCTCAACTCGTGGGCAACACCGGCAGCCATTTTACCAACAGCGGTATGACGTTCATTCCTTCTTATTTCCAACTCGAGGTTTTTCTGTGTAGTCAGGTCCTGAATCAACAGCATATGACCTGTATCTCCGCCATCATCGCCGGAGTCAATAGGTACGCACATTATATGGAGGTTCTTCAAAACTCCCGCGTCAGAAATTGTCAACTCAGCATCACCAATACTGCTCATTTCTGAGCTCAGGGTCTGTATTGTCCTGCTCAGTTCTTCAGGGAAAATATCGGGATAATTTTTACCGATTACATTCCGTGTAATCCCGAACATGCTTTGAGCGCTGACATTACAGGTCTTGATATTACCTGCAGGATCGATGGCAATGATGCCCAGGGGCATTGAGGAAATTAATACATCCGTAAAAGCAGTAATGGTTTTTAATCGTCGCTGACTCCCCTTAAATCCCTGAATAGCAACAAGCGACAATAATCCTCCGATACCAACGAGCAAAAGGACTATTGAGAGGACTACAATATAAATAAATTGTTTCCGGACCTGGCTCTGAAACGCTGTCATATCAAGCTCGGCCATTAGATAGAGCGTCTTATTAGAGAAATCTTGCAGATCATGGGAGGGCGGGTTATCACGCATCCACCGTCCCATTCTGCCGCGGGCGCCATCCTTCATTGCCGAGAGCATCTCATTTCTTGCTCCAATTGGGTTAAACAGTGCGGCGATCTGGAACCGTTGCTCCGTGCCGGATGTTTTTGGTAAAATGCGGCTGTTAGGGTCATGGCCCTGTTTTCTCAGACTCCTCAGAAAACTGACAGTCGAGCTGTCCACATCCTTCCCCACCATTGCTGTCTCATTATGAGAAACAATTAAGCCTGTTTCATTAACAACAAATAATGATAAAATCCCCTGGTGCTCAGTGCCGTTTTCTATAACCTCCTGTACTGACTTCAACCAGGCCTCCCTGCTGAAACCTTGCTGCATCATCAAGTTTCTAAATGCTGCTCTTGAGCTTGATGAAATGAGACTGAGCACCGCACGGCCTTCCTGTGCTAAGGCCATATTCATCAATTTCTTTTCACGTTGAAAATTATTTACCGCAAATACTCCGATAATAAAGGCAAGCAGCAAGGATGCAGTCGCAAGCAGCCAGGGGGATGCGAGAAAAAGCCTGTCAGATTCTCTTTTTTCAGCTCTGTTCATCTGTATCGTTCAGGATTTTTTGAATAATAATTTTCGAAATCATATAGGTGGGAATAACCCCATCCGCACCCATCGGACCAGAAGCCAGGGTTTCTCCACTTACCAGCGGATTATCAGATGCGTAATAGGCATATCTGATTTTCATTTCCTGGGGAATATGTCCCTGAATAATTGCCGCATTTATCGCCCGCTGATAATGTCCACCTTCCATCTCCAAACCGATTGCACGCCATGATGATGAATGAAATCGTTCCAAAACGTCCTTGTTTTGCATTGAGGTGCCCAGAACGGTAACCATCGGCCCGCTGTAGACATTAACAGTATCGTCAAAATCTTTTTCACAGAGATCATTTTTAAGTATGTAGTTGTGAGGTGTGCCTTCCATAACGTGGGCTGTTGCCAGCATTATGTCACCCTTTTTCCCTGGTAAAATGCCAGCTTTGCCCATTATTGAAATTGATTTGATCGATAAAGAAATCTTCTTGTTATCAATTACACATGGACTAAGCAGTTCATCCATCACCTCATATGCCTGCGCACCGAAAGCAAAATCCATAACAAGTATAACCGGTTTGAAGGTATGGATATAGTCCCAGTCAACAGATATCGCCGAATGAAAGCAGTCTTTTGTTAATTTGCTGGAATCTATAATTTGAACATCGATATTTGAACCAGATTTATCGTGCAGCGGAGTAAAGCCATACCCTGTTGCAAAATCTCCCACATCGATATTACTGCTGCGGATCTGTTCAACCATTTCATACAGATCTGTACTTGGGTCAATATCACTATTTTCAAGTGCACCGCTGCCATAGAAAAGATTGAGAAATGAGTGCAGATTTGCGCTGACGATATGGATTTGCCGCTCATGAAGTCTTCCATCAGTCAATTTCTTTTTAATAGTATCTGCCCATATGGAGGCATATTTATGATGACCAAGAATTTCCTGCAGTGATGGTGTAAAATAGATAGTCAGTAAATCACTGGCAGCTTTTGTTTCAGTAATAACCCTTTGACCAAGTGAATAGATAATCCTGAAAAGTCCGCTGTTAAATTTTTCTTTTCTGTTTGCTTCCAGATTCCAGTAGGTTTGCCGCGTTTCTTTGTAGGTTCTGCCAAGAATTATTGAGAGATTCCAGATAGCCTGATCAAGATCCGCTTCTCCAATTTCTTCTTCGGAGTCAACTATTTTCTTTAGCTCGTTCCATTCCGGAGAGTTACATCCCCCAGCTAAAGAGACTTGAGAATGAATTTTCTGTGCTTCTATGTTTAAAAAGGTCAAGTGTGTCAGAAGGTCATATATCTCTGTACTGCCACGTGTCACAACGAAGCACATTTCTTTATCTGAGACGATAAAGGAAACGCGCCTGCGTCGCAGAGCATGGACTTCCTCAAAGGTTGTATGATCTAGTTCTTCCTGTGCGGTCAGAATGATTTTATTACACTTCTCAATTCCCCTCGGTAATCGATCAATTACATACTCGAGCCCCTTGAGCTCCACAATACGGGGGTCACTCATCGATCCATATATTTCAGGATTAAAATTCCGGAGTGCATCTTCAAGTTTCTTGCCTGTTTTACCTGAAGGGCTGTACGAGCCTCTCAGGATAAATGAGTCAGCAAGCGTTTTAAAGGTGGCAATAGCATTTCTTGCCTTTTGAGACTTGGACAACTCTTCCATTTTTATATTCCCGTTTAGTGCCTTAATCCTGAAAACCTATCATAAAAACAAGAAATCATGAGAGAAGTTTGAAATCAGAAACTGGGAGTCTCCACCAAGGCACTTATCCAGTGACTCTAAAAAGTTTTCCGACTTGTCGGGTTAGATATGATAATGGTCCAAATGATATTATACGCTATCACTGAATACCTATAATCCTTTCACCTACGCCTATATCATTATCTCAGTTTTTCACCTATTTTACCAACTCATTTGAAATTTTGTATTGTTTTCTTGGCTATTTACAAGAACAAAATCGATAAACCAATGCCACTGCTCAGCACTATTTCGTAAGGATGTTGGTAATCCAGGTAGCAGTTATAAAAATTAGATTCAACGAGATACGCTTGCCACTCGCAAAGACTTTGGAACAGTAACCCTACCGCTGGGCAGCGTGATTACTTCTACCTATTGTCAATCTACTAAGCAGAATGGACAATTGAAAGGTGTCATTGATGTACCCAGACCTACTAAAAATCATTGATAAATCGTGGGCTAGACGCCAAGATACCGAGATTTTAGTTGGCCATCTGCTCTAAATTTTTCTGTAGACCCGGACCAGACAATTTTGCCTCTTTCCATGATGTAATGTCTCTGGGCCAAGGCTAAGAGCGCTTCTATGTTTTTATCAATGATTAGGATTGAAAGCCCTTTGTCTTTTAATATTCTGAGCCCTCTCCAGATTTCTTTTCGGATTAAGGGAGCCAGTCCTTCCGTGGCTTCGTCTAAAATCAGCAGTTTCGGGTTAATCATTAGAGCTCGCCCAACAGCCAGCATCTGCTGTTCGCCACCGGAGATCTGGTTGCCGTAGTGTTTCAGTCGATCCGAAAGTCTTGGGAAAATGGTCAGAATATCCTCAACCGTATAAGGATCTGCAGACCCGGGAAAATTTGAACTCGTGGCAATAATGTTTTCCAGTACAGTGAGGTTGGAAAAGATATGCCTGCCTTCAGGAACCAGCCCAATACCGTATCTTGCTATCTGAAACGGTTGAAGTTTTTCAATATTTATACTGCTGAAAGTTATTTCTCCACCTGCCACACGGGTTAAACCCATTATGGATTTGACTGTCGTACTTTTGCCCATCCCATTTCGCCCCAGAAGCGAGATAACCTCACCTTGTTCAATTTCCATGGAAATCCCGAAGAGCGCCTGGCTGGAACCATAAAATGTTTCAATGTTTCTTAGAGAAAGCATCGTTAATCATCACCAAGATAAGCGTTACGAACCAATTCACTGGACTGTATCTCCTGTGGTGTTCCGCTGGCGATCGTCTCACCAGAGACGAGAACTGTAATGGTATCGGCCAGGGCAAATACAACCTCCATATCATGCTCGACGAGTAGAATGGTCATCGATTCTTTGAGTCGCAGAATAAGTTTCGACATTTCAACCGTACCGCCAGGTCCCATTCCAGCCATGGGTTCATCAAGCATCAGTAACTTTGGTTTTCCAGATAATGCCATGCCAACTTCCAACTGTTTCTTTTCACCGTGTGACAAATGTTTGGCATTCATTCTTCTTCTCTCAAACAACCCTACTCTCTCTAGAGATCCAGCCAATTGTTCAGTAACAATTGGAGACAACAGGCTATTTTTCCAAAATCTGAAATTATGACCGGAGTTTGAAATAATAGATAGTGCCATATTCTCTTCAACGCTCATGTTTTCAAATATCGAGGTTATCTGAAAAGATCTGGCTATTCCTGATTCACACCGTTTGTAAGATTTCATGCGAGTGATATTCTGACCGTCGAAGATAATTGAGCCACTGTCTGGAAGAATTTCTCCGCTCAACTGGTTTAAAGCGGTTGTTTTACCTGCCCCATTCGGCCCAATGAGTGCATGAAGAGATCCCCTCTTGACATTGATATTAAAATTATGGTTAGCCCGCACAGCCCCAAAGACCTTGCACAGTTCCTGTACCTGTAAGAGATTCTCAATCATTAGAGTCTTTTTTTCCGGTTAAAAGCCCAAACAACCCTTTGGGCGCAAAGATAACCACAAAAACAAGGAACGGACCCATATAGACCATCCAGTGCTCCGTGTACATACCGAGAATATCTTCCAACAAGATAAATATCGCTGAGCCAATAATCGGTCCGAATATCGTCCCAAGCCCGCCAAGCAGAACCATTACCATAAGCTCTCCTGAAAGCGTCCAGTGCATCATCCCTGGACTGACATATTCGGTCTGGTTAGCCAGAAGTGCGCCAGCGAGGCCGGCTCCAGCACCGGCAATAACAAAACAAATGAGTTTATATTTATAGGAGTTGATGCCGAGCGTCTTTATACGGCGTTCGTTAAGAGAGACACCCCTGATCACCAGACCAAATCGTGAATGAACAAGTCTGTGTATAAAAAAAACAAAGGTAAGAAGGAAAAACAGGCAGAAATAGTAAAAGTGCACATCATCAGAGAGATCAAGAAGGACCATTTGATTTCTTGAATAAATGGAGAGCCCGTCATCGCCTCCATATTTTTCAAGACCGACCGAAAAATAGTATATCATCTGGGCAAACGCCAGGGTAATCATAATAAAATGCAAACCCTTGGTACGGAGGCTCAGGGCACCGATGATAAGAGCAAATAGAGCGGAAATCACTATTGCACAGGGTAATACGATCAGTGCATTTTCACTGCCGGGTATTAAACCGAAAAGGGGTTCTGCCTCATACGAATGAAAAAAGAGAATTCCGACCACATAACCGCCAACACCAACAAAGGCGGCATGACCAAGGCTGACAAGGCCACCAAAACCGAGCAGCAGATCAAGGCTGACTGCGGCCAGCGAATAAATTAAGATCCTGCTGAACAGGGAGATAAAATACTCATGGCCAAGATTTGTTGCTATGACTGGTAAGAAAATGAGACAGAGCGTTCCCGTAAAAACGATGATCTTCTTTCTTTTATTTTCTATCATCAGGAATGAGATGGGAACAATCCGCGTGGCCGCCAGACAAGGACTACTGCCATGAGAACATAAATTGACATTGATGAAAGTGATGCAGCGGCACTGTCTGCATATCCACTCGATAGAAAGAATCTGAATATACCAGGCAAAAAAGCCCTGCCAAGTGTATCAACCATACCAACGAGCAATGCCCCGACGACTGCACCACGGACTGAACCGATACCGCCAATAACGACAACTACAAAGGTGAGAATTAAAATGGACTCCCCCATGCCGGACTCTACAGACATAATTGGTCCTGCCATTACTCCGGCCAGGCCGGCAAGCATTGTTCCAAGCCCAAACACCAGGGTGTAAAGCATATTAATATTAACACCGAGGGCATTTACCATTTGCCTGTCTGAGGCACCAGCCCGTATCTGCATTCCAATTCTGGTTTTTGCAAAGAGCAACCACAAGAGTCCTGCTACCGTAATGCCAACGGCGATTATAGCAAGTCTGTATGCAGGATAAATGAGGCCGGGTAAGAGTTCGATACTGCCTGAAATCCATACAGGCACATCCATAAAAAGAGGCTGCCTGCCCCAGATAATCCGCGTCAATTCATTAAAAAACAGGATCAGGCCAAAGGTGGCGAGAACCTGAGACAGGTGATCTCGACGGTACAGGTGCCGAAGCACAAGATACTCTACGGCCATTCCGCAAACAGCTGCAGCTCCCAGAGCTGCAGCCGTTCCAAGAAGGAAAGAACCACTGGCTGCAATAACGGTCGCGCCGATATAGGCCCCAATCATATAAAAAGAGCCATGAGCGAGGTTGATAACCCGCATGATGCCAAATATCAGCGTGAGTCCGGCAGACATCAGAAACAGGGTAATGCCGAGTTGAAAGCCGTTGAGCAATTGTTCAAGAAATAACAGCATAATGAGTTATGGGTATCTCATGCCTTCTCGTTGTTTACCATTGACCGCAAACTACATTTCGCACTGTTCTGCATAGGCATCAACATGGTTGCTGAATACCTTAAGTATCGTTTTATTGGTATAATCACCTGATGGTGTCTGAATGACTTCACGAATGTAGAGATCCTGGATTGGATGCTGATTTTTTCCGAAGGAAAAATTGCCACGGACAGAATCAAAGTCTGCCTTTTTGAGGGCATTCCTAAAATCATCCATGGGCTCGAGCTTGCCATTAACCGCTTTCAGCGCACTGCCAATTAAACGGGCTGTATCATACCCCTGGCTCGCATACAGTGTCGGAGTCCGGGCATAGGCTTTCTGGTATGCAGCCACAAACTGTTTATTGGCTTCATTATCAAGATCGTGTGTCCACTGGGAACCATTTTTTACACCAAGTGCCGCAGGGCCGACCGCCTTTAAAATTCGCTCGTCAAAAGAAAATGCAGGACCATAGAGCGCAATCGATTCTCCAAGACCTGCCTGTGAAAACTGCTTCAAAAAGTTGATACCCATCCCCCCTGGAAGAAAAAAGAAAACAGCTTCAGGATTTTTCGCCCTGATTGCTGCAATTTCAGCTGCATAATCAGCCTGGCCAAGCTTGGTATAAACCTCTGCGGCAATTTCACCGCTGTAATAACGTTTAAATCCGGCCAGGTGATCTTTTCCTGCCGGATAATTTGGTGCAATCAGATATACATTTTTATGACCTGCATCATTGACATATTTACCAACAACCTCATCGATATTGTCATTCTGGTAGGAAACGCTGAAATAGTTTTTATCACATCCCTTGCCAGCAAGTTTAGAAGGACCAGCATTCGGACTTAAATAGATGACATCTTCCCTTACTACTTTTGGAACGACAGCCATTGCAACATTTGAAAAGATTATACCAGTTAAAATTTTAATGCCGTCTTTCTTGATATATCGATCTGCAATCTGTTTGGCCTTTTCTGGTTTTCGACCAGAATCTTCAACCAGTAACTCCACCGGAACTCCCCCAAGCATTCCATTTTCCTGATCGATCGCAAGCTTGAAGCCATCCCGCATTTCTTCACCAAGATATCCGGCTTTCGTCGAGAGCGTTGTAACCATGCCGATTTTTACCGGTTCCATGGCCATCAGTTGATTCGATATAATCAAGCAGAGGGCTGCACATAAAAAGATTATTTTATTCATGGTTTCTCCTTTTTTTTTGAATAGCCCTGTAAAGGAAAACGATAGTGCTGTTCAAAAGATTATTAATAAATCAGAGTAGTCTGATCGGATACCGCGGCAGGTTGATAGAATTTCAAAACCCAGGATACCAGACTAGAAAATCATTTGATAACATACAAGAAAAAAATTATACGGACTGGGGTGCTGATTCCTTAAAGAATATATATTTTGACTGCATTGGAGTGAGAAATTGTAAAAAAAAAGATAGAGATACTCCGTGTTTTTCTTTTGAAAAAGAATGCCTAAGATTTTTTAACCATTCACAATGATTCAACTGGTGCTTATTTTTAGCTATGAATAAAGGTCTCGTAGACATGGGATGAAATCCCACTACGTGTTTTTTGGAATGTTGCACTATCTTCTTTTTTTTATTAAGAATATTATTCCGTCATATAAGATAATCAGACAAAGATCGACAACAGTATATTAGATTGCAAGACACCATGGGTAAATCACCAGTTGATTTTATAATAGCACCGGTTAAAATCTCGCCCTTTTCAATCCCTTCACATCAAGTCCGGAATGAGCTTTCTGCCAAGCAGGAAGAAGATATCAAGCAAAGTATCAAAATCCTCCTAAAAAAGGAAGATGCGGTGCTTGTCGCTCATTACTACACAGATAAAAAGCTACAGGACCTCGCAGAAGAAACAGGTGGGTGCGTAGCTGATTCTCTAGAAATGGCGCGATTTGGCACCACACATCCAGCCAGGACGCTGGTTGTGGCTGGTGTCAAATTCATGGGTGAAACCTCTAAAATCCTTAACCATGAAAAACGGGTCCTCATGCCCGATCTCAAGGCAACCTGTTCCCTTGATGAAGGATGTCCAGCTGATCAGTTCTCCGCCTTCTGCGACAGCTATCCAAACCACATTGTTGTCGTTTATGCCAACACCAGTGCCGAAGTTAAAGCACGGTCAGACTGGGTCGTGACTTCTGGTATTGCCCTGCCTATAATACGTCATCTTGCAGAGCGTGGACAAAAAATCATATGGGGACCGGACAAGCACCTTGGGCGCTATGTGCAGCAAGAGACAGGAGCTGAAATGATTCTTTGGCCAGGGTCTTGCATTGTTCATGAAGAATTTCGCTCGATAGCATTGCAAAGGGTTAGAAAACTGCACCCCGAAGCGGCGGTACTGGTTCATCCAGAATCACCACAATCCATAATCGAGCAGGCCGATCTGGTTGGCTCCACGACGGCTCTGATAAATGGTGTGGCCTCACTACCCAATAAAAGTTTTATCGTCGCAACTGATAAGGGAATATTTAATAAAATGAGACAAATCGCCCCGTCAAAAACATTGATAGAGGCGCCAACAGAAGGGGAAGGAGCGACATGTCACAGTTGTGCACGATGCCCATGGATGGGGATGAATTCCCTTCAAAATCTACAGAAAGTACTTCAATCCGGCACAAATGAAATACTTGTTGATCCAGAACTTGCCAAAAGAGCGGTCATACCAATCAGGAGAATGCTTGATTTCGCCGCTGAACTGAAAAAGAGCTAGTGTCATGGCAAGTTGTAAATGGAGTAATATTTCGTAGCTACTTTCGTTTCCTGCAAGGCGCAAATGAATGAGCATAGCAGCGATATGTGACTGAAAGAGCAACGACGTCAGGAAGCGAAAACAGAACTTAAGATGCGTTATTTATTGCTTGACAGGATACGAGAGCACCCTGTTTCCATGCATTACTGTTTCCCGATAAATGTACCGACTCGCTATTAGGTTGAGCTACCGGTTACCTCTATCTCACCACCGAAACCCAAGCTGTGAGATGGCATTTTTTTTGGATATTGTTTGAGCCCTCTCTATCTCGCAGCAATCGTCTGTTTTTTAAGTTCTCGAGGAAAACGCCTACCTGAAACAGGAACGTGCATATTGGGTGCCCCGTTTGATGTCGCCGAGCAAAGGCAAATTGATGGACAACTAAATGATGTTTTTTACATTGAGGTACTCGTTTACCG
>CAZOWJ010000031.1:0-37643 GCA_964583415.1 uncultured Desulfocapsaceae bacterium | reverse complement strand
TAGAGTTGTATTCCGTTCAGCTTCAATAAGCGGTGTTGAAGAGGTTATTACCTAGATGCTGATGGTACATTCTACTATGCGCTCATTAACTGGAAGTTATGACAATATGTGTAAAACTGCCGCTCTGTTTTTATTTCTATTTTGGGTGATTGTCTCCTCACCACCTGTTTCTTATGCTCAGGGTTCTCCTTCCTCCATGGATAAATTGAGTTATTCAGGATTATTTGCCGCTGCATCACAAGGAGATGCGGATCAGATCAGAGATCTTGTTGCATCTGGTGAAAAAGTCGATGCAAGGGACTCACATGGCCGTACACCATTACACGTTGCAGTATTCGGTGGATACCATGAGGCTATGAAAGCTTTAGTTGCATCCGGTGCGGATCCTAACGCTCTAGAAAAAGATCGATATGATATCGTCACAATTGCAGCAGTCGCCAATGATGTTAAAACTCTCCAGCTTGCTTTATCACTGGGTTGCAGAGCAGGCAACATAACAAGCCCTTATGATGGCACAGCTTTAATCGCTGCAGCACATCTGGGACATACTGAGGTTGTACAAACGCTCATTCGTGCTGATCCACTTAATCACATCAACAACCTCGGCTGGACAGCGGTAATTGAAGCAATTGTACTTGGCAATGGCGGCCAGAAACACACTAATACTGAAGTCTCTCATTAAAGCCGGTTCCGACCTTAACATCAGTGATAGAAACGGTCAGACACCATTAGAGCTCGCAAAAGAGCGCGGGTATGATGAAATGGTTGAGCTACTCCTCCATTCTGGTAATCAATAAGTTTCTACATAGACTTTTCAATATGGCCATGAGCCAGGTCTGCTAATCTGATAATACAATATATACGTCTACCTTTTATCAGTTTTCTCCACTATGCGTGTTCGCTTACATTGATCCGATGCTTGCTGCTATCGCCTTTAACTTTACGAAGTGGATTAGTCAGGTTTGAGTCTACATTTCTACAGCATATTGACCTGTATACCTATGTAATCTCGTGGGACGCAAGAAGTTCAAGTGCACGTACCATTGCCGAGTGGTCCCATGCGTTTCCACCATTTGCAGCGCAGGCGTTGAACAGTTCTTGTGCAGTTGCCGTATTCGGCAGGCTTACGCCCATTGCACGTGCATTGGTAAGGGCCAGGTTTAAGTCCTTCTGGTGCAACTCTATACGGAAGCCTGGTTCGAACGTACGCTTGATCATGCGTTCGCCATGTACCTCCAGAATTTTTGAAGCGGCAAAGCCGCCCATCAATGCTTCGCGCACACGAGCGGGATCTGCCCCGGATTTAGAGGCAAAGACGAGTGCTTCACCGACTGCTTCAATGTTGAGCGCAACAATAATTTGGTTTGCTACTTTACATGTCTGGCCATCGCCGTTACCACCGACCAACGTGATATTGTCTCCCATCAGGTAAAGTAATGGTTTTGATTTTGCAAAAATAGAATCATCACCACCAACCATAATCGTCAATGAACCGGCTTTTGCCCCTAATTCACCGCCGGAAACCGGTGCGTCCAGGTAATGACAACCACGTTCGTTGATACGTTTGGCGAATGCTTTTGTCTCAATTGGCGAAATTGAACTCATGTCGATAACAATCTTTCCTTCGCTCAACCCTTCTGACACTCCATTTTCACCGAACAAAACACTTTCAACATGGGGGGTGTCAGGCACCATCAATATTATAAAATCACTGAGTTGTGCCACTTCTTTACCATGTGCACAGGCAACAGCTCCTTTCTCCAAAAGATGTTGGGGAACCGAACTCCGTGTGTGACAGAACAACTCATGCCCGCCATCAAGAATGTGCTCCGCCATGGGTGTTCCCATTATACCTAAGCCGATAAATCCAACTTTACTCATGCTGTTCCTCTCATATTTTACAAATATCCCATTATCAGTCGGAAGCAAAAAATCAGGTCTAGCGTTCTGATTCAGTACTTACATTTAGGATTCCAGCCAAACTAGATACTCTCTTGTTATCGTTGGAAGAAATAATTTCAGTCAATCTATCAATTCTCAGGGTTTCTTGGAACCTGCGACCCAGTCACTCTCAGCAGAAAGGCTCTCGTCCAGACAGAGAATTTCTTCAAATTCATTGATACAATTCAGTTCAAGGCCCATGGATATATTGGTAACAGGTTCAAGAATACACTCGATAACCACAGGTACCCTGAATTCTTCAATAAGCTCCTCAGCCCTGCTGAACGCCGCTGCAAACTCTTCAGGTTTATGCACACGGATACCTTTACAGCCAAGCGCTCTTGCTAACGCAATATGGTCAACGCCATAACTGGCAACAGCATCATCTTCTTCAGAAACGTTGATGTTGTCAAATGCCAGGCTTACCTCAAACTCCATATCAAAACTGCGTTGTGCCTGCCTTATCAGACCGAGATAGGAATTGTTCACCAGGACGTGCACATAAGGCAATTTATTCTGAGCCCCTACCGCCAGCTCTTCTACAAGAAATTGAAAATCATAATCACCTGACAGGGCGACTATTTTTTTATCAGGTAAAGCAGCACGGACACCGAGTGCTGCTGGCATAGTCCAGCCAAGTGGACCAGCCTGTGCAGCATTAATCCAGTTTCTCGGGTTATAGACTTTTAAGAACTGAGCGCCTGCGATTTGAGACAGACCAATCGTGGTGACATAGCAGGTATCACGGTCAAGCATTTCATTCATGGCCTGATAAACACTTTGCGGCTTCATGGGGACCTGATCAAAATCAGTTTTTCGCAGCATGTGTGTTTTTCGATGCTCGCATTCCGCGACCCATTCTGATCGATCCAGTAATTTACCTGCAACTTTGTATTCTTCTGCAACCTGAATAAATAATTTTAAAGCTGCTTTTGCATCGGAAACGATTCCAAGATCAGGACCGAAAATACGCCCAATCTGTGTCGGCTCAATATCGACATGAATAAACGTGCGGCCCTCGGTGTATTTGTCTATTGAGCCGGTATGACGGTTAGCCCACCGGTTTCCAATCCCAAAAACAAAATCAGATCTCAGGAAAGTGGCATTACCGTACCGGTCACTGGTTTGTAAGCCGACCCTGCCCTGCATCAAGGAATGATCATCAGGGATTGACCCCCATCCCATCAATGTCGGAATAACAGGAACATTTATAATCTCCGCAAATTTAACCAGCAGATCACAGGCGTCAGCGTTAATGATTCCACCACCCGCTATGATTAACGGTCGCTCTGCTGCACTGAGCATATCGAGCGCTTTTTCTGCCTGTTTACGCGTGGCCGTTGGTTTACTCGGTAATAATGATTCATACATATCAATGTCAAAATCAATTTCGGCCATCTGCACATCAATAGGAATGTCTAATAATACCGGCCCCGGTCGGTCCGAACGCATTAAATAGATAGCTTTCTGGAAAATGCCTGGTAACTGCGCCGGCTCCAGTATCGTTCTTGACAACTTGGTCAAAGGTTTGGAAATTGATTCAATGTCAACTGCCTGGAAATCCTCTTTATCAAGTTTGTCACGAGGTGCCTGACCTGTGATGCAAAGAATAGGAATTGAATCAGCAGAAGAGGAATATAAACCGGTAATCATATCAGTCCCTCCGGGACCTGATGTGCCAAGACAAACACCGATATTACCTGGAGCAGCCCTGGTGAATCCCTCTGCCATATGAGAAGCTCCTTCAACATGACGAGCCAGATAATGTTTAATGCCACCAATTTTTTTCATGGCAGCATAGAGCGGATTGATTGCCGCACCGGGTACACCAAACGTTTTGTCCAACCCTTCCTTTTTCAAAATATGAACAGCTGCCTCTATGGCTCTCATCTTTGTCATTATGAATTCCTCCTAACTCAAATTACTGATGGCTATCTGTATCCTGACAATGATGCTGTGAAGAATTCCTTCTATTTTTTTGCAGCTCAATGCGTGAAACAAAGGTTCTTCAAACCCTCTGCACCATTGAGACCATCTGGACAGCATCCTGAGTTTATCATTACATAGAACCTGTCAGACAAGTTGTATCTGATAGGCACAATACGAATTATTTCTAATCGTGACAGGCTGCGCCAGATTGAACGTGCCAGGCTGGAGCAGACACATCAGGCAACGCTTCTGTTTGAACTATACAGCCACGACAGCTGATAGAAATAATACTACTATCTGGTCTCCCTCAGCACTGGAACAGAGAGACTACTGAAAAACAGATCGCTCAATGTATAGCGGAGTTTCTGTTTATCATCCACTGTATGGGTGGTTTTCCACCCAGTGACGGGCAATGTCGACACGGCGACAGCACCAAACATCCTGGTGTGAGAGGACGTAGTCCAGAAATCGCTCTAACGATTTGATTCTTCCGCCACGACCGACAAGACGACAATGCAAACCCACTGACATCATTCTCGGAGTCTCACTTCCTTCTTCATACATTGCATCGAAGGTGTCCTTCAAATAGGTGAAGAATTGATCACCGCAATTAAATCCCTGGAAAGACGCAAAACGCATATCATTGGCATCAAGGGTATAGGGTACCACTAAATGAGGTTTTTCTTCGACCTTGGTCCAGAAGGGCAGATCGTCATTATAATCATCTGAATCATACAAAAAACCACCATGTTCAACAACTAAAGGTCTTGTATTGATTGATGTTCTGCCGGTGTACCAGCCAAGTGGAGGTTCACCGGTCAGCCTTTCTATAATTTCAACTGCCTTCGTCATATGCTCCCGTTCAACCTCCTCAGGAACATTGCGATAATCTATCCAGCGATATCCATGGGAACATATTTCATACCCAGCTTCCATTGCTGCCTCAGCAACAGCAGGATTCCTTTCAAGAGCCATCGCCACGGCAAACAAGGTCAGAGGAATATTCTTCTTCTTGAAGAGTTTAAAGATCCGCCAAAGACCAACACGACTTCCATATTCGTAGAGAGATTCCATACTCATATGTCGCTGATTCTTGAACGGGACAGCATTTACTATTTCCGAGAGAAAGGTTTCAGATGCTTCGTCCCCATGGAGAATGCAATTTTCGCTACCTTCCTCATAATTGAGTACAAATTGAACAGCCAGTCGTGCTCCACCTGGCCAGTTTGCTTTAGGCGGATTCGGGCCATAACCGATGAGGTCACGCGGATATTGTTCTGATGCGTTCATAATTGTCTATCTCCCAATGTTATGGATGTGTGGCTGGAACAAATTTACTAGCCTACAGTTTTAAGGTACGCGTTTCAGTTTTTTCAAAATACCGTTCATCACAATTTTTACCATCACCACCCCGATCAACAACGAGAAAGTCTTGTTCTTCCCCCAATCCGATCAAGGGAAAATGCCAGACACCACGGGTATAATTGACACCCTGCAAGCCATTAGTTACAAAGGCTGACAAGCTCTCAGGATCTACCCTTTCTCCTGGAGGTGCAACAACAATCAGGAACGGGTTTTTGTGTAACGGTATAAATGCCTGGCTCGCCAGAGGATGCCGCTCCATCATATGGATGACTATGGGGAGGGGTCTTGGCCTGCAACGAAAGATATTGATAAGAGGCCGACCTCCGGATTCCTGTACATCAACACTGGCCAGGTCGTTATAACGGGTGGCAAATCCGTCATTTATGGAAATACCTTCTACCTCATCGTCGACTTCTATAATGTCACCAAAAGGTTTGAAGGCCTCGCGAATCAATGGTCTTACCTCTATTTCATCCAGCATTATTTTTCCTCACCTCAGGGAAGATTTCGTCCCTGCCATCTCTATGGTTACAAGTCCGGCTGCCTGGAAGAAAACCAGTAACCGTGAAGCCCGACAAATTGTTCACATACATTAATCACGCACAATATGGGTACCGGTTTCTCCACGAATCGCAGGAAGAGCCTCATTGAGGTGGCCGATAATTGCCCGTTTACCACCTCCATCAATAAATTTTATTGCTGCTTCGATCTTCGGCCCCATGCTGCCGTCAGGGAAATGCCCCTCTTCGAGATACTTGCGAGCCTGTGAGACGCTAACCGTATCAAGCTCCTGTTGATCAGGTTTTCCAAAATTGATCGCAACGCGAGAAACGGCAGTCAAAATAACTATCTCCTCTATCTTCAGGATATTAGCTATATGCGCTGTTGTCAGGTCCTTGTCGATAACGGCTTCTACACCTCTCCTCACACCTCTCTCATCACGGACAACCGGTACTCCGCCACCGCCACCGGCAATGACCACGGTCCCTCTGGTCGCCAATACTTCAACAAGGGAGATATCGCACACATGTTTAGGTTTTGGTGAAGCAACAACCATGCGCCAGCCACGTCCTGAATCTTCCCGCATCGTCCACCCCAGTGTCTCGGCGAGGTTGTTCGCTTCTTCCTCGGTATAAAAATAGCCGACCGGTTTGGTCGGATTTGAGAAACTTGGATCATCAGGATCCACTTCAACCTGACTCACCAGCCCGACCACGTGTCGCGGGTTGCCAATCTCACGGAGTGCATTCTCAAATGCCTGTACCAGAAGATAGGCGGTTACCCCTTGAGTATTTGCCACACAGATATCCAGTGACATAGGTGCAACCTTTTCACGAGCCAGAGCCTGGCGCATCAGTACTTTACCAACTCCCGGCCCATTTCCATGAGTGATAATCAACTCATTATCTAGTTCTAACAATGGCAGTAACGCCTTGGCGGTATCACCGGCGATCGCAACCTGTTCTTCAGATGTACCTTTAATACCGGCAGGATGTATCGCGTTGCCTCCGATTGCTACTATTATGCGCCTTGGTATCTTTCTGGTCGTAGTCATGGGTGAAACTCCTTACAAAGAACTAAAATAACTGATTTAAATAATTTTCAATCATTTTATGATTTCACAACTTTGAAAATCTGCTGCTGAGGCGTGACACACGAGAAAACAGATTTGTGAGGATTAAGATTTCCGAGTGGAATAATTTTACAATTCGTTACAGGATCATTCGTTTCATACATATCAGTAAACTACACACCCTTAGAATGGATCAGCAAGACGCCAAGCTCCATCAACCAGGGATCGAACTGACCCGGGAACCGTTAAAAACCAACCCGCTGATGTCAGGGACCTCTGTTCGGCAAAAAACCGAACTATCCTCACAGCCGTCATAAAGTTGCTCTAAGTCCACCGACGGAAATATTTCCGCCGGTGGAACTGATTTTACAATCCGTCTGAGCAAGAAAACCTTCCTGCTACAAATTTGTCTTACCTAGATACCGCAGATGTTGGCCAGCAGTGACATCCGAAGTGGTATTGAGAATCCGATCGCCTTGAAATATAGCTGATGAGCGGTCTTATCGATGGCAAAATCGAACTCTCCGGCATTACGAGGCAGAGAATGGGAAATACCGACGGTTTTACCGGTTTTCTTCTCGATATTCTGTAATCCCTCGGCGGTAAAGTAAAACTCGGCCATCTTCTTCATAAAGTCATCACGGCCGGGATCACCTTTCTTAACTGAACACCCTGGCAGATAAACAAAATCTACACCCTCATCAGCAATCATTGCTTCCTGCTGGCTGATGGTCAGGTCGTTAACTTCTGTGAAGTTGGCGTTCATGGCCGTCAGTTTTTCGCGTATCACCTGAGGCGTTTCCAGCCCGGTGGTTCCGGAATAAATTACTCTTGCACCCATGCGGGCCAGACCAAGACCGAAGGACTGTCCGGAACGGGCACGGGACAGATCCGGGGTTGCGATCATAACGGTCATTTTGGTGAAATCACCACCCAGTGCCCGATAGGCTGCGTACATGTCGAGCAACCCCTGGGTCGGATGAGTAACGTTCCCATAACCACCGCTGATGATAGGTGAAGAGTCATCGCCTAACTCCTCGATGACCTCAACGACCGCCTCGTCCGGATGGCGCAAAACGATGACATCGGCGTACTGCGAGGTTACACGAAGTGAATCATAGAGTGACTCACCTTTGGCTGCCGAAGAGCTGACAAGCGGGTTTGATTCGGTAATGACGTTGCCGCCAAGCCGGTACATTGCGGTTTCCATGCTAAACCGGGTACGGGTACTGGGCTGGAAGAACTGGGTGCAAAGTACTTTTCCTTCCAGCAACGGAATTCTGCTGCGCCAGAAAGGCTCCATCATCACTGCAGTTTTGAAAACATTTTCCAGTTGTTCCGGTGTCAGATCGTCGATAAAGCTGAAATGACGGCCTTTGATGCCTGTCTGTTCAACCTGCTTGAAAATATCCATAGGGCCGAAATCTTTTGTTAAAGCCATAATTACATCTCCTCAATAAAAATTATAAAAAGTATGTTAGATGATTAAATCTCTGCGTCTCTGTTCATATCTTTACTGTAAATATACCAAAAGGGTTCACGACCGGTTGTGTAAGTGCCCTGCTGCGTGAACGGACCAAACCAGATGAAATCTTCTGTTTTCACCTGCAGCCAGTCTTCGCCAAGGAGATACATACCCTGACCACCGAGAATATAGGCTCCATGTTCCTGGACGTGTGTTTCAACAAAAGGATGTGATCCGTCGGGCAGGAATTTGAGTGTGTGCATATTCATATCGAAGGCCAGATCGTTTGGCAGTAGATCGCGGAGGAAGACATTCTCCATGTCATCGTAAATATTCTCATCAATCTTGTTAATATCACCAAAAACAACCCATGGTTTCAGATCCCCAAGTGGCACGAAACGCTGCTTGTAAAGGAGAATTCGAACCGCATGTGAAGATGAATTGATAAATTCGAGCCCTTCATCAGGTGGTGCAAAAGCATAGCCTCCGGCTTTAAGCTCTTCAGTCTGGTCACCGACGGAAACCTGGAGTGCGCCGTCACCATCCATGACAAAAACGAAGGATTCGACTCCTGTTTCAGCGACAAATGGTACCGTGGTTTTTCCGCCCGGGTCAACCGTTCCGACATACTGGACGAAACTGGCACCATGCTTCGGAGAGGCAATGATTGTGAGGCGGCACCCTGAAAATCCCGGAATTGAGTTAATTACTCTGCCCTCAGGCGGGATCAAGGTGTACACTCCGGGTTTAACAACAGCTCGACTTTCAAGAAATCCTTTGGGGTACGGCATATCTTTATCTCCTTCATTAGATTGTTATGTAAAATAAAAGTAAACTCAGTCTACAAGATACTTCCCGACAGGGTTATTGTCAACCATAACGTTGCGTATTGTTAACAATTTTGAAGATCAGGATGACCACAAAAAACGCCTTCTATCGGATACATAAATGAGATGTTATTATATGCACTTAGCACATTCAGTCTTAGATCACTGCGGGAACTCGAATACTGCAAAGAAAATAATGAACCACCCCATCGCAGGCGGACGGGGTATTAAACCCGAGTTTCACAATAAACATTATGGGTATTTCTTTAGATGTATATCCACATTATTGCTAACACTACAATTGGGAGCAGGATAACGAACTGGCTCATTATTGCAGTACAGACAGGATCAACCCGGGCCGGTTATCCTCCTAATTTTCACTGTGAAAACCTCACGTCAGAAATTTCATAATCAGATTGGGAAACTATATCCCCCGATTTTTGAAGTTTTAACCTTCGCAGCGACAAGTCCCTCCACAAGGGTGACTGCACATGTTACTCCATCCAGAACAGGTAAGCCGAATTCATCAGCTAACTGCTCCATCAGATCAGTCATGCCAGCGCAGCCCAAAACAATCGCTTCAGCCATATCATCAGCAATGGTGTCTCTGATAGCACCCTTGATTTTTTCAAGGGTTGCAGGGTCATTTTCCTCAAGCTTCAGCACAGGTATTTCGGTGGCAATCACCCGGGCACAGCGCTGATCGAGCCCATACCGCTGCAGGTTTGCCTCCAGGCCTGGTACAGAACGGCCCAAGGTGGTTATGACTGAAAATTTATTGGCAAGTATACTGGCAACATGGTAGGCGGACTCACCAATTCCGACTACCGGGACATCGACAGCACACCGTGCAGCGTCAAGTCCGGTATCATCAAAACAGGCAATGATGATGGCGTCTACCTGCGGGTGTTCCTTAATAACCTCTAAGAGATGTGGAACACAGGTCGCCGCATCGTGATACCCTTGAATACTCGGTGGACCAAGAGCTGGATTTGTCGCAATAATTTCTGTATCTGATCGGGCGGCACCTCGGGCAACCACTTCAACTTTGCGAGTCATAGACTCAGTCGTATTTGGGTTTATGATCAGAATACGCATTACCATCTCTCCTTACACATCGCCGCCAAGATACGCGGCTTTTATCCGGTCATCATTCAACAACTCTTTAGAATTCCCGCTGATAACAATATTTCCGGTAGTCATTGCATATGCACGGTGAGATATACTCAATGCCAGGCGTGAATTTTGCTCGACGAGCACAACAGAAACTCCCTCGTCCCTGTTGATAGCAATGATGGAACGTGCGATATCCTGTACCAATTTTGGTGCAATTCCCAGTGAGGGCTCATCGAGCAGTAAAAGTTTGGGTTTTGCCATCAGGGCCCGACCGATTACGAGCATTTGCTGCTCGCCGCCACTCAGGGTTCCAGCCGCTTGCGAATAGCGTTCTTTTAACCTTGGAAAACGCTCAAGAATGCTATCCCGAGATCGTTCAATATCGGCCTTATCACTGCGTGTAAAAGCACCCATCAAGAGGTTGTCTTTTACTGACATGAATGGAAAAACCCGGCGTCCTTCAGGGACCATGGCGATCCCTTTACGCACAATTGCTGAGGCGGAACAGCCGTCAAGTCGTTCGCCCTGAAAATAGATAGAACCGGCATTAATTTTTTTAAGTCCGGTAATTGCACGTAAAATCGAAGACTTCCCTGACCCGTTAGCTCCAATCAAGGCAATTGTTTCACCTTCTATAAGTTCAATAGAGACACCCTTCAGGGCATAAACATTATCGTAATAAAGCTCAACGTCTTTAAACTTCAGCATTTCATTCATTTGCTAAATCCCAATGGTTATGTCTTCACTACCAAGATAAGCCTCGATGACTTTTTCATTATTCTGAATTTCATCGGGGGTTCCTTCAGCAATTTTTACTCCGAAATTCAGGACAACAATTCTATCTGATATCGCCATAACGGCAGGCATGTCATGCTCCACGAGCAAAACTGTTACACCACTATCCTTGACCTTACGGACCAGTTCGACAGTTCGCATGGTCTCATCGTGATTCATTCCGGCAAATGGCTCATCCAGCAGCAATATGGTAGGAGCTGTAGCAAGGCCAATAGCTATTCCGAGTGCACGTAAGTGACCCTGGGGGAGGTTGCTTGCCAGCTCGTCCCGGATATCGCCGAGTTCCAGAAATTCGATAATTTCATCGGCTGTTTTACCAAACGTTATGATATCAGCCCGGGCTGCTTTCGAGTTGAAAAAATACCCTGCCAATGTCGCCTTGGCACGCAGGTGTTGGGAGAGAACGATACTTTCATGGGTCGTCATGCTTTTAAATATTGTTGCTTCCTGGAAAGTTCGAACAACTCCTTTACGGGCAACTACGTGTGGAGAGAGATTTGAAATCCGCTCCCCCTTGAACAAAACCTCACCTGATGTTGTCGGTATGAACGAAGTGATCATCTTAAACAGTGTGGATTTGCCGGCACCATTGGGTCCGATAACAGATAATATCTCTTTTTCATTCACCGTGAACGAAACATCGCTGTTCGCTGTCAGACCTCCAAACATCTTTGTAACGTTCTTCACTTCCAGTAGAGAACTCATTTTTGCCCCCTTTTCTGTCTAGAGAAACGGATGCTCAGTAGACCGTTGGGCAAAATAAGCATCAGGGTAATCAGCAGACTGGAGTAGATGAGCATTTGATATTTACCCAACTCGAAAAGAAGGTCCCAGCCAAAATATAAGGTTAGTGTTCCAAGCATAGGCCCAAATACGTATCCCAGGCCGCCAAGAAAGCAATTAAGCATAAAATTTATTGAATCCTGGACCTGAAAGCTGGAAGGGTACACCGATTGTGATATGGCAACGAACATTGCTCCACCAATACCACCCAGAAAAGAAGAAATGGCATATACCACAACACGTAGATAGGCAATGTTAACACCTATTGAAGATGCAAGCTCTTCATTTTGCTGAAGCGATCGACAGAGATGCCCAAGACGGGAATTGACCAATCTATACATTCCGGCAAAACAGATGACCATCATCACGCAGGCAGTATAGTAAAAAGACAGTTTTACATTTTCGAGTGTCGAAAAATCTGGGACCAGCACAAAACCAAAAATTGAAATCTCACCGGGTAAAGGTATTGAGACGATTCCCTTGGCGCCATTAGTGATTGGAAACGCTAATGCTGATAATGTAGCCACTTGGGTAAGGACCAGTGTAACCATTGCAAAGTAGACACCCTTCAACCTTAGAATTGGTAGACCGATAATGATTGCCATCAGGGCACAGAAAAAACCAGCGAATGGCAGCGTTACCCAGAAAGACATCCCCGCCTTGGTTACAAGAATGGCAGAAACATATCCCCCAGCCAGGGCAAAGGCACCTTGACCGATATTGATACGGCCTATATAGAAGGTCAGCCAGACTCCGGCACTGGCAATTGACAATAGTGCGACAGACGTCAATGTGTAATAAAAATCCCACCGACCGGTTACGTTAATAAGGAATGGCACTGCTACGAACACAGCAAACAGGAAGACAGCCACACCAAGAATATGATTTAATTTCAATTTCCCCATGACTGTTACCCCCACGGTTTGCCCATCAAGCCTTGCGGTCGGAGAGACAAAAAGACCATCAGCGAGGCAAAGATAAGAAGATAGGTGATATCACCATATTGAGAAAGAACCGCGAGGCCCACAGCCTCAAGTGCTCCCAAAATAAAACCACCAGCAATCGCACCTGAAATCACCCCGGCACCGCCGATCATGACCATCATGAATGCCTTGATTGACACGGGCCCCCCCATACCGAGATTAACACCGGTGATTGCCACCAATAGCCCCCCGGCAAGCCCTGCCAACATGGCACCCAGAGCAAAGCCAATCATTGAGTAACGATCGACATCCACCCCCATGAGCTCAGCGGCTATTCGATCCTGGGCAAAAGCACGCAGGGCACGACCGGTTTTGCTGTAGTGCATAAAAGCAATAAATCCGACGATAGAAACTATTGCCAGAAAACAGACGAGAATTCGATCGTAGGGTAAGATAATGCGGAAATCCCAGTTAAAGACCCCATCGATTATCTTTGGAACCCCTCGCTGCTTTTCACCAAAGACGAGGAGTATGATGGCATCCAGCCAAAAGGCAATCCCTGCAGCAAGCAGCATAGTACTTTCAGGCCGGGAGGAACGTCTGATTACCGGCCGGAACAGCAGAAACTCTATGAGTGCACCAACAATTGCCAGAGTTATCGCAGAAGCAGCAAGCGCAACAACGAATGGCAGCCCAATTTTCCCGTATATTGTATACGTCACAAATCCGCCGATAACATACATCTGGCCATGAGCGAAGTTCAGAACATTCATCAAAGCAAAAATCAGCGTAAGCCCCAAAGCAATCAATGCATACTGGGAGCCCAGATAAAATGCATTTACTACTACCTGTTCCATGCGAACACCTCTCACACGATATACTCCGGGCCACAGCCCAGAGCATATCTGCAGATATTAGTGGGTAGGGTTATTAATCAACTTCAGCAATAAACAGGGTCTCGAATGTGCCGTCTTTGTATACATTTACAACTAAAGGTACGGAAACCTGACGCTTCTGTCCAAATGATGTCATACCAACATATTTCAAGACTTCATCGCCCTGCATATAGGGATTGGCTACTTCAAATGTATCCATAGTTTTCTTGAACTCATCAACATTATCAATGGCCGACGGATTCATTTTCATTGTCTCCAGGATATACTCGAGAGCATAACATTTGGTGTTCGATTCATCGTTGTACTCACCGAACATTTTGGTATATCGAGCGACAAATTCGTTCATCATATCAGATGCAATTTCCGGTGTTGAGGCGCCACCGACTGAAATAAAACCGTTCGCCAGGTCACCGGCACCTTCTTTAAGAACTCCGGCATCCTGTGCGGTTTCTGTTGATATGATGCCCTGGAATCCTAATTCGCGGGCTGAACGAATAAGCTGAGGTGCGTTGGCAGGGGAAACACCGGATAAAACCAGCAGGTCCGGTCTTTTTCTCATAACAGGAGTTAACACAGGAGTAAAATCAGTTGTATCTACCTGAAATGTGACGTTGGATGATACGACATCAAGCCCTAAAGCCTTAGCAGCAGCAACACCACCCTCACGCTGACTTAAAGGATCAGACTCATTTGCTGCAACAAAGGCCACGGACTTAACGCCTTTTTCTTCTTTAAGATATTTATAAATAGCAGGGCCGGACTGGTAGTTTGCTACCATACCAAGGACGGCATTTGACGCAGGCGCGGTGTAGAGTGCTTTCGGAAATGCATATGGAAAATAAATGATGCCATTTTGCTCAGCTACCGGGCGAACAGCAGCAGCACCGTCATCGACATTCGGTCCGACAACATAGTGTATGCCGGCCTGAGCCATTTTTTCCATACCGGCGATAGCACGTTTCGGATCTTTCTGGTCATCAAAGGTTACGATTTCAAGATCATACGTTGTATCGCCAATCTTTACTCCACCAATTTCATTGATCCAGGCAGCACGGACTTGCATTGAACGTACATTTGAGATTCCCCAGGCCGCTGCAGGGCCACTCGTGACACCAACAAAACCAATCTTAAGTACCTTGTTGGCTGCATACAGACTCGTACCCATCAAAACTGAACATGTCAGTATCGTAACAACAGCAAATGCCTTAAACATTATCTTCTTGTACATATCGATCTCCTTTTTTGTTGTAGTGATCTGGTTATTACTCTCTTATGATATTCTCCTCCTGACATATTGATGCTGAACAGCACCATTATGCAATATAAGTATTGTTAACATTTGTCGTCAACAATTATTTAAACATTCAATAACTAATTTAAACAAGTTTGTTCAAAGATATATCTTGATACCTCAGAAAACAAATAATTTTCCTATATTTTCAGTAAATTAACGGCACTATTTGTTTCTTCTTTCCTTCTGCCTACCGACATTCCTTCTCCGATCTCTGCCAGGAGACAGGACTCAACCAAAGCACTGAAGCTAAAGCATGATTCTATTTAAAACAATTCTTATTCACAATGTCAACAAAACAAAAATATATTGTTAACATTATGGACTACTGTCAGTAAACATTCTGTACGAGCTTAATATATTTTCTGATTACCATCAAAACTGGGCTTAGCGCAAGTAACTTAATTTCATCAATAAAGTGAGGGGACTGATTTTATTTTTCTGCCTCCAAAATCGGGGACAGATTGATTTTTCACAAAAAACGTGAAAAAAGATCAGTCCCCTTGAAAACATATAGAAAAAGTTTTTCTGTCTCCCGCTACAAAATCGAGAAGCTGAAGATTAGTTGTAATATGAATGTATTTTATCAATGGCCAATAAACATAAACGTGAAGCGCAGACTCTTCGTGAATCAACACATTGCAACGGAGGTATAAAATGTTAGATGAGGAAGTGAAAATTTCAACAGTGACCCTAGATTGTATAATTAATGAAGGCCTATCTGGAGGGTTTTGTTCTGTAAGGTAACTACTGAAGCATCGAGGCAAATACATCCCGAAGGTCGTCGGGTTGAGCATTCGGGGTAAAGTTCAAACTTTGCTCGACAGCTTTCAAGTGTTCAGTCAGTAAAGCCTGGGCTTTTTCTCTGTCGCCGTTGGCAATTAAATCTACCAGCTCTGAATGATCCTCATCGGAACAATTCTTCTGCCCTGTTGACTCGTATTTTTCCAGGATCAAAGAACTGCGGGCGACCAGATGGCTGAGAAAATCCAACAAGACCTGATTTCCAGCAATTTCAGCGAGTAACAGGTGAAATCGCCCTGTGAGATCGATGAGCCGATGGCGGTCTTTTCTTTGCCGGGCCTGCTTCTCTTTTCTCAGGTGTGTTTGGAGCTGTTTGAGATCTTTTGCTTTTCGTTGTTCGCAGACCAGATCCAGAACTTTCAGTTCGATACAAAGACGCGCGGCAAATACTTCAGCAGCATCTTTTTCTGACGGCTCGGCAACAATTGCTCCCTTGTTGGGAACTATCTCAACCAGTTTCCGCTGTTCCAGCAAGAGTAATGCCTGCCGTATATTCGAGCGATTTGACGATAGAGCTTTTGCTAACTGAGTTTCAACTAAGCGAGTATTCGGTTCTAACCGTCTTTCGAAAATTGCTTGAAAGATGGCGTTACAAACTCTATCTATCTCTACATGGGATGTAACAGTCATGGCTTTATTTTAATTAACAACATAGATATAAACTGAAGCTGCCTCCGCGATTTTCACAGAATCGTATCCGGTAAATGGTATTCAATTTACGATAAGATTGTCTACTTGTAACGATCTATACAAAGCACTATTATACATAAGTACGAGGTTATCAGCAACAATTATCAAATATATGTAAGGTTTATTATTTCGCGATACTTAATAATAACAAGTACGTGAAAACTTACTGAACAAGACAGATTGCTGTATTAAATTGTTCAATATAATCCATTAAATTGTTAAACTTCTCAATCAGAAGTATTTCTTTGAGTTCAATTGAAAATGACTCTAGAATCATTACTTATTCAAACATTATGAAATCTCCACTCGTAAAATCAGCACTGGTGAAGGATACAGATCAGCAGATATATGATAAAATCTATCGCGCTATCATCGAGCAGCGAATACTCCCCGGAACCAAGCTGGGTGAGGAAGCTCTCAGCACGACTTTTGAGGTAAGCCGTTCCAGAATTCGACGTGTACTGCTACTCCTGTCAAATCGAAATGTGGTTGAACTACGCCCCAACAAAGGAGCATATGTCGCTACCCCCGAACCCCAGGAAACCCGCCATGTTTTTGAGGCCCGCCGTTCAATCGAAGGAACAATCGTATCAAGAGTCGTTGAAAGAATCACTGATGAAGGAATTCGCGAACTCCAGGAAATAATTAAAGAAGAAAGTATACATCTCAAATCTGGCAACCGGCACCATGCGATTCGGCTCTCGGGTGAGTTTCACCTGTTGCTCGCTGAAATCGCAGGAAATCACGTATTACATCAGTTTCTTGAGGAACTTGTCTCCCGTACTTCTCTCATAATAGGAATGTTTGGTACCTCTACCAACCCGGACAATTCTGAAGATGAACACACCAAAATACTCGATGCCATTATATCTCATGATGCCTTTAAAGCCATTGAGTTGATGGAAGCGCACCTCCACCTGATCGAGGTTTCAATCCGACCTCCTGAAAAGAAAAAGGCCAAAATAGATTTCCAGGAACTATTTGCTAATGTCTAATGACAATCCCGATTTCTAATAGTTCTCGGAAGTCATCATCATTGAGATGTTTAATCTTACATCCAGTTGCTAACGATCATTTTAACGGGAAGGTCGCCTGCTTGACTTACAAAATTATGGGCTTGAGGTCAGCTGTAATGCTGATCTCACTATTTTCGAATGTCAATCACCGTCAGCGGCAATAGACGGACAGGCAGCTCCACAAGCAAGCACAATTGACACTGATATTGACAACAACATAAAACTTCATTACAGACACCTTTTGTTTGTAACAATATTTTGCCTGTGTTAAAGCGTATGATTTTTTTTTCAGGTTTCACGGAGGATCCGTCATGCTGTGAGGCAAGAATACCCGGCAATGATAATGTAAACGTTGCTAATAATATTAACACTAACCCGACAAGTCGGAAAACTTTTTAGAGTCACTGGATAAGTGCCTTGGTGGAGACTCTAAGTTTCTGATTTCAAACTTCTCTGATGATTTTTTGTTTTTATAAAAGGTTTCCAGCAATAAGGCACTAAAAGGTCAGTCAATGTCCACACGAATTAAACAGATAATAGCTTCAACTGATACCGATAGAAAAATATCAGTTAACGGTTGGGTCAGAACAAGAAGAGATGCCGGTTCGTTTTCGTTTATTGAGATTAATGACGGGTCGACACTCAAAAATCTTCAGATAATTGCCGATGAACGCTTATCCAATTATTCTGAACAGATCAAAAAACTATCGACAGGTTGTGCAATTGTCGTTTCCGGTGAGCTGAAAGAGTCACCGGCCAAAGGACAGGCTGTGGAGCTGCATGCTGACTCAATTGAAGTTATCGGCTGGGCTAATCCGGAGGAATATCCTCTCCAGAAAAAGCGGCATTCTTTTGAGTTCTTAAGAGAAATCACTCATCTGAGACCAAGGACTAATGCACTTGGAGCAATTGCCAGAGTAAGATCACGATTGTCATACAGTGTTCACAATTTCTTCCAGGAACATGGTTTTCACCAGATACATACGCCCGTAATCACCACAAGTGACTGTGAAGGCGCCGGTGAAATGTTTTCAGTGACAACCGACAATATCGAACGGGATCAAGCCGACAAAAATTTCTTTGGCAAAGCTGCCGGATTAACAGTCAGCGGACAGCTTCAGGCTGAGGTATATGCATTATCTTTAGGCGATGTATATACATTCGGACCAACCTTTAGAGCCGAGAATTCGAACACCAGCAGACACCTCTCCGAGTTCTGGATGCTTGAGCCTGAAATGGCATTCTGTGATTTGAGCGGGAATGTCCGAATTGCAGAGGAAATGCTGAAATATTTACTGAGCGACACCCTTGAACATTGTCAGGAGGACATGCTGCTCTTTGACACGTTTATCGCCAAGGGTGTAATTGACAAACTGGAATCTGTAATCAACAATTCTTTTGGCCAAATAACCTATACAGAAGCGATTGATACATTGCTCAAAACAAACAAGAAATTTGAATTCCCGGTAAGTTGGGGGATTGATATGCAAGCCGAACACGAGAGATACCTGACGGAGGAAGTGTTTAAAAAGCCACTGATCGTCACAGATTATCCTGCGGCAATCAAGCCCTTCTATATGAGAGTCAATGACGATAATAAAACCGTTGCCGCCATGGACATTCTTGTTCCGGGCATCGGTGAGATTATTGGAGGCAGCCAGAGGGAAGAGCGCTATGATATTCTTTACCAGCGTATGCTTGATGCGAATATTGATGTCCAGGAGTATGAGTGGTATTTAGATTTGAGAAAATATGGCTCAGTCCCTCATTCAGGATTCGGCCTGGGTTTTGAGCGACTCGTCCAGTACGTTTCCGGTATGGCTAACATCAGGGAGGTTATCCCTTTCCCGAGAACACCAGGTTCTGCACCTTGTTGATAGCAATAAGGTAGTAAATGCTGAACACATACTGTTACCAGTGAAGAATATAGAACGCCTTTCAGAAAACGCAGTGTTTCAATTTCAAACGACATTCTATCTGAATATTAGAAAACAATTCTAACGCCACAATAATTTTGGAGAACTAATCGTGAAACGTGATTTCCTAGACATCACCGATTTTACCGCTGATGAAATTCATGAAACTCTTGCCCTGGCAAAAGAGGTCAAAGCACGCTTTAAAAATCGAGAGGACTACAAGCCATTCAAAGACTACACGATGGCAATGATCTTTGCTAAACCATCGGCCCGCACGCGCATCTCGTTTGAAACAGGATTTTATCGAATGGGAGGGCATGCTCTTTATTTAGGGCCTTCAGATATCTCCATCGGCAAGCGTGAAGCAGTCAAGGATATAGCCCGTGTTATTGCACGCTACAATGATGTTATTATGGCACGCCTCTTTTCACATGATCATATTTTGGAAATGGCTGAATACTCGTCCGTTCCTGTCATCAACGGCCTGACAGACTACAATCACCCATGTCAGATAATGGCTGATATGTTTACCATTCTCGAGCATCGGGGACACTTCAAAGATTTGAAAATTGTCTATGTAGGAGACGGTAATAATATCGTCACTTCCTGGTTACGCATGTCCCAACGGCTCCCCCTCCACTTTGTATGTGCTTGCCCGGAAGGGTATAATCCTGACAGCGAAGCAGTGGCTGAAGCTCAAAAGACAGGTCTGTCAGAAATAGAAATCAGTCACGATCCAAAGACAGCTGTCAAGGATGCAGATATTGTTTATACTGATGTCTGGGCCTCTATGGGACAAAAAGAAGAGGCAGAGCAGCGTAAAATCCAGTTTCAGGGATTTCAGGTCAATGACGAACTGATGGCAGCTACCGGAAAGGATAGTCTTTTCATGCACTGTCTGCCGGCTGAGCGTGGCGTCGAGACCACTGACTCTGTTGTTGAGTCGAAAGCATCAATTGTCTTTGATGAAGCAGAAAATCGAATGCATGCACAAAATGCGATTCTACTGAAGATTTTCGGGAAATTCTGAGGTCCGAGATATACCTGTCCCGGGCACAGCACTCTTTCTAAAAAAGAAATGTCTTCAGACCCTTAAGGAGAAGAATGATCAGCATCTTTGATTTTGGTCCAAGGGGAATTATCGTCGGAAATGTAAGAATGTTTGTTCTTTTGACACAAAACCTGCAGGATAAGTGTGCCTTTTTGCCGACATTGTCGTCAGATTTTCAAGGGTCAAAGCCCCAGCGGAAGAATTTCTCCTGCTGAGGTGTAACCGAAATGGCTGCATAGTTACAAAAAAGGATGGTGGATGCCAATTAATACGTCATTGATTCAGGTTAATAAATATTGTAAAAGCACAATAATCATGTTTTGGTTTCCTTGGTTTCCTTGGTTTGCTGGAGGGGGGATAAAAACATTTCATGCAAACAATTTCAATTAAAGCGATCAATGCCAGCAGGCGTCTTAACTGGCTTGTAGAAAGGGTCTGTGTCGCATTAATGGTGCTGCTTGTGCTGGATGTCTGGCTCGGGGTACTTGCGCGTTATGTACTGCCATTTCAGGTTTCTTTCACTGAAGAGCTGGCACGCTACCTGATGATCTGGATGGCGCTGTTAGCTGTTTCAAGTGGTATCAGTCATCGCGAACATATTGGTGTTCTGGTGCTATTTGAGCGCTTCCCACCATCGGTACGCAAATGGCTTGCGGTACTATTTGATCTGATCGCGTTGTTGTTTTTTGCGGTTATTTTTTTTTACGGACTTGGCATGGTAGAGCGGGGATTCAGTCGTTTCACCATGATTCAGGCGATTCCCAAGGCTTATCCTTTCATGGGTGTTCCGCTTGCAGGCGCATTGGCTTGTATACAGTTGGTGCTGGTCACAATTCACGATTTTTTTACTGTCGGTGATGTTATCGGCGCAAACCGGATGGAGGATTAACCGAATGTTGCTGGTAGCCATTATCTTTTTTGGATTACTCATACTCGGTATGCCAGTTGGTTTTGTGCTTGGCGTCGCGGGTTTGGTCGGTATCTTCGATATGGGCGGGGGGCGTTTTCTGGCCATGGCGCCGGATCGAATGTTTGCCGGGCTGGATCTGTTTCCTTTTCTTGCTATGCCTTTTTTTATTCTTGCCGGTGAAATTATGAATCGTTCCGGCATCACTACTCACCTGGTTGAATTTGCCGATTCACTGGTTGGGTGGTTGCGTGGCGGTATGGCACATTCCAACATGGTGGCATCGGTTATGTTTGCAGGAATAACCGGAGCAGCAACTGCTGATGCTGCAGCCTTTGGCAACACCCTGGTACCCGCAATGGTCAAACAGGGTTACACTAAACCATTCGCTTGTGCGGTGACAGCTGCAGGCTCTATCATTGGACCGACCATACCTCCATCGACGCTAATGGTTATTTATGGGTCTATCATGGGGGTTTCGATTGCGGGGTTGTTTGCAGCGGGAATATTGCCCGGATTATTGATCTGTTTGATTTGTATGGCTGTAATCGCTGGGTTGGGTAGGAGGCTGAATCTACCCAAATCAGATAAAAAACCTAGCCTGAGAAGTATTTTGATCGCCTTCAGAAAGAGCTTCCTCGCTCTGGTATTACCTGTGTTTATTCTGGGGTCTATACTAGGCGGGATTGCAACCCCCACTGAAGCGGCTTCGATTGCGGTTTTTTACTCGCTGGTGGTTGGTGGTCTTGTTTACCGTGGAATCACTAGGAAGGATCTCTATGAAATGCTGGTTCGTACCACCCGTATTACGGGGGTAATATTCCTGATTATCGCCTCTGCTTCGATACTTGGCTGGTGGATGACCTTTAACCAGATTCCTCAGCTGATAGCAGCAGGTGTTCTGTCGTTATCTGATAATCCCAAGGTCATCCTTGCGATGATTATCGGACTATTACTATTCATTGGTCTTTTCATGGATATTAATGCCACGCTTATCATCCTCGCACCGGTACTAGCGCCGTTGACCAAGAGCATAGGAATGGACCCCGTGCATGCTGGTATCATGATTATTCTCGCGCTGAATATTTCATTGATGACCCCCCCCGTGGGTGCCTGCCTGTTTGTACTGGCGTCAGTAACCAAAACCAAAGTCGAAGCCATAACAAAATCCTTGTGGCCTTTTTTACTTGCAGAAACCATTATTCTGTTTGTGGTTGCCTATTGGGAAAACATGACTTTGGCAATTCCTCGATTTCTCGGGTTGTAGATGTCGATGGAATTTCTTTCATAACAACCAATCTATGGAGGAATATTATTCATGAAATATTACAACAAAGTTTGTCGTTTAGCAGTAGCAGTCATCGCGGCCGGTATGCTATCAGCCAACGCCTTTGCCGCTGATGTGACTATCCGCGTTGCACATCTTAACCCGGAAGGGGCATTTGAAAGCCACTCTGGTGCGATGACGACGATATTCAAGTCTCTGGTGGAGAGTGCGAGTGGTGGAGAGATCGAGGTCAAACTGTTCCCCAACGGACAACTCGGAAAAGACAACGAAGTTATCCAGCAGGTACGTGACGGTATCGTCGAGTCGGCGATTTCTTCTGCTGGTGGCATCGCCCAGCATTATCCTCTAGTTGGCGTTTTCGATATTCCATTTGCGTTTCCGAATATTGCTGTCGCCAATCGGGTCATCGATCTACACAGTGATTTCGGCAAAAAGTTTTCTTCTGATCTTGAGAAAAAGACTGGTCTGAAAGTGCTGGGCCTGATCGATTCAGGCGGTTTTTTCGCCTTTTCGAACTCCAAGCGTCCTATCACGAGTGTTGCGGATATGAAGGGGCTCAGAATTCGTACTATGACCCTGCCTACACACCAAACCATGGTGAGTTCTCTGGGTGGTAAACCTACTCCTTTACCCTGGGCCGAGGTTTACACCGCACTGCAAACTGGTGTCGCAGATGGTCAGATGAATCCTATTCCGATCATTGCCTTCGCCAAATTCGATGAGGTCCAGAAATACCTGTCGATTACCAACCATGTCATAACGCCTTACATCTGGACGATGAATATGGATTTTTACAACGGCCTGTCGGCAGAGCACCGTAAAATTGTTGACTGGGCGTCTGAGGTTGCAACCGAGGCTGGCCGAGGTGTTTCACGGGTGATAGAGGCATCGGAAAAGGGCTTGCCGGCACTTTCCCAGAAAATGGAGGTCAATGTCGTTTCTCCTGCGGAATTGGAGAAATTTGCAGCTGCATCCCAGCCAGCTGTGCGTAAACTCATCGATGAGAAACTCGGAAGTGAAGGGACGGAGATGCTGGATTCAATGCTGAGTGAAATACAAGCAGCACAATAAAGCACAATCCAGGTAATCTAATAGTAGGCCTGCACCCTATACGGTCAGGCCTACTTCCTTTCTCAGTTATTTACTGTTGTTCATGAATGCTAGTGGTTAATTGCGAAAGTTCTTCATTGTATTTCGCAATTGACTGCCTACGAAAGTAATGTTTAAAAACCTCATTCTTTGCTTGGCAATGATCAGCGCATGTAGTGTACAAGGGCTACTGAAAAGATAAAAAATCAGAAAAGCTAGATTCCTAGTCTATCTACCTCTTACTCTTCTTGTCATCTAGCGCCTTCTTTAATAGCCTATTTATCACTTCTGAGATATCAATGATTGCGTTGTTTATGGATTGATAATTACGCTTTGCATTCTTGTGGAAAAACTCACCGCAACCATCAGTCTCATGGGTTATAGGCCACACGGCATTCCCTTTTTCAAAGGTCTTGTCTATACCTTCAAGGAATACCTTACCTTTAGCACCAATGTTAGGAGGTCTCACTGTACAGGACCCTGTGACGGCAGTAATTTCCTTCCAGTGGTAGCAATCCTTGCAAGTCTTATCTTGCTGGTTACTCATTTTTCGTTCCTTGAGCTATCCATAATTCCTCATTGCCTTCAAATATTACTCTGATAGTCCCGCATGTATCTACCGCAATAATCTTACCAATACCCCATTCGGCTCTCGCCTTGTGTCTAACACGTTCACCCTTGCATAAATTTGTTATCATTACTTTTAAAAATTACCTCTAGGGAATATCTAAATGTTTATCACCAGCACTGCTTGATTATTCTTACTAACCTTTAGATTGCAAATACAGAGGGCAGCTTAAGGTTAAACCTAATCTATATCTCTCTTGCTTCAAGTCAAGCCGGGCGTCCAGTAACTTTCAATTGGTAGCTTCACAGGAACAGTGTAAACTTTCAGATTTGTTTAAATGGTCAACATTGCCAATAATAGCCTCTTCTATCGCAGAGGCAGGTAGTCCCTGTTAAAGAGCGTATCGAAGTGGGCATCACTCATCTAATGTCGATGTTCATTCGGCAGCTGTAAATTCATGAGGTTGATGATATTGACCATGCGAATTTTCAAATCAGGCAGATTTTTACACAGGAGGCAAACGGCCGCCAGCTCCATTTTTCCAGGTTACAAACTCCTCCGGCCTTGGATGAGGTTCAGCACCATTGCTAGGGCTTTTCTGAGCACAATGGTGTGTGTCAAGCTGATAATCTTTTATCTACTCCATTGTACTCTCAATATGGCCGATGAAAAATTAATGACCGGCCATCATTGCCTCTACATCTTCTTCTGGTGTGGTAATCGGTTTAATATCAAAGTTGTCTATCAATATTTTTGCCACGTTGGGCGACAAAAAGCCAGGGAGCGTCGGTCCGAGTCGTATTCCTTTTACTCCAAGAGAAAGTAGTGCCAGGAGCACAAGGACTGCTTTTTGCTCATACCAGGCAATATCAAAAGAAAGAGGCAACTCATTAATATCATTGAGGCCGAATGCCTTCTGAAGCTCAAGGGCAATTACCGCCAATGAGTAGGAGTCGTTGCACTGACCGGCATCGAGTACTCTGGGAATACCGCCTATATCGCCGAGGTCGAGTTTGAGATATTTATACTTTGCACAACCAGCTGTCAAAATCACGGCATCTTTTGGCAACTGTTGAGCCACCTGAGTGTAATATTCTCGTGTCTTGTGGCGTCCATCGCAGCCTGCCATAACGACAAAGCGTTTTATCGCTCCAGATTTAACTGCTTCGATGATTTTATCTTTGAGTGCTAGTACCTGATTGTGGCCGAAACCACCCACAATTGAGCCCGAATCAAGTTGCTCCGGTGGTGCGCAGGTTAATGCCTTCTCGATAATCTGTGAGAAGTCCTTTGCTTTTCCTTCCTGCCGATCAGGAATGTGTGTGCACCCTTCAAAACCAACTGCTCCTGTAGTGAATATTCGATCCATGTGCTCGGGCTTCGGGGGGACAATGCAGTTCGAGGTAAAAAGGATCGGGCCATTGAAAGAGTCGAGTTCTTTCTTCTGCGCCCACCAGGCATTACCATAGTTGCCTACCAGGTGACTATACTGTTTTAGCTTGGGATAGTAATGGGCAGGCAGCATTTCACTATGCGTATAAACATCAATACCTTTGTCTTTGGTTTGTTCCAACAATTCATGGAGATCTACCAGGTCATGCCCGGTTATGAGAATTCCCGGCTTTGTTCCGACACCAAGATTGACGGTGGTCATTTCACACGTTCCGTATCCTTCATTATTAGCCTTATCAAGAAGAGCCATGGTCTGTACTCCCATCTTGCCAGTCTTCAAGACCAGGGCCAGAAGGTCGTCGTTTGTCAACGACGGATCAACCAATGCGGCAAGCCCCTCCATGAGAAATTCAAAGATCTCACGGCTGTGTTTTTTCAGCTGATAGGCATGTTCAGCATAGGCGCAAAGACCTTTCAGACCATACTGAATGGTCGCCTTCAGCGAACGCTCATCTTCATCAACAATCTCCAGCCAGCCACCTGCACCACTTGATGCCTTGGCCAATATTTCAGCTTCATTGGTAAACGACCATGTTGCGCATTCCGGAAGGTCGTCTGCAAACTCTTGGCTGTGGGCTTCTTTCTGAGCTCGCAAGACCTGTCCCTTCAAACGATCACGAAAAGCAACACCCTGTTTGATAAAACCAAGAAAATCACTTTTGCTAAAGTTTGCATTGGTAATTGTCGCAAACATGCCCTTATCGATGAAAAAGGCGATCTCTTCATCGTAGATATCAAACTCTTTACCTCTAACTCCCCAGACAGAAATTCCTTTAAGAGTCCAGATGAACAAATCTTGAAGGTTGGCGACATCTTCCTTCTTACCGCAGACTCCCTGGATGGTGCACCCAGTGTTTTTAGCAGTTTCCTGACATTGGTGACAGAACATTGGCATAATCGCTCTCCTTAATTTATTAATATTATTCAGATTGTTTTCTATTTGATAAAATTTCAATCCTATTTGTGCGACATGCTCAGCATGCGGGTTTTTCTCATACACTGCCTCTGTCTATGTTTGTCGATTTTAGACTTGGCAAACATTTTTCGCTAAACATGCACTATTATTGGCGTCTGATAATAAGATAAGCAAGTACAATGCCAGTTAAGATTCATTCAGACGCAGAGGATCTATCGTTCTGCTTTGTTGGCAATATTTTCACTATAGGGATCTGCGAAGATGTCTGTTGCAGATGTTATAAAAGGTCATATTTATCCAAAAGGTTACATTTAACCATCAAAGAAGAAGGGGCCCTCTGACTTAACCGGGATTTCTGGCCCCTCACACATAATCCCCCCCCTAGTCACTTATCTTATGGCAATCTCGGCTGCTAAACAATCCGGATTGCTCTGTCTGACAGTGTCAAAAAGATGCGCCGAATTATTGACCTATCACAACCATGCACAGAGTTGTTGCCCCAGAAAAGATGGTTACATTTGATCATTTGCGCAAATATGACCACCTGCTTAGAGGTGCTTATTGCTGTTCGGCACGTTTTCTTACTCTAAAACTACTTGAAAAATCAAAAACATATCTTACCTCAAAGAGATATGATGTCTTCTGGTGTAAATATTGCTTACTAAAGGGCGGTAGCCCAGAGCTTTTGCCGGTATGTACAATTGAAATCTTCCCGGGTTTATCAGTGGAGATTTTAAATTGGCCAAGTGCCTTTGCATTCTAGACAAAAGACTATTGATCGACAAGAGGCTCAAGTGGGTGAACCATTACACTGCATTGTTGGGCAGTTGAAATCGCAGACTGTCAAAAGAAAAAACCTTTGATTAGCAACTATTAGAATTGCCTTTAATAGGGACTACCACAACTCGCTTTTTTATTCCATATAATTAAGAGGGTATAAGTACATGAAATACTATTTAAAATTCAACCTATCGTGGGAGGATTATTATGATTAAACGTCTTGGTATTGTGCTTTTGGCAAGCTGCATGATTTCGCTTTTTTGGGGCTTGGGGGCTACAGCTTTTGCAGAGGAAAAAGTTTTAACTATTTCTTTGAGTCCGGGTAATGCTGGTCAGGATAGTTTCAATCCTTTTACGACCAATAGAACAAGTAATATCTATTACCTTGTTTATGACAGGCTGGTTGAGATGGGTGCCGATGGTATTATCTATCCACATTTATTAGAATCCTGGAATGTTTCTGAAGATGGTTTGGCAATCACCTTCACCTTGAGAGAAGGCATTACATTTCATGATGGATCGGAATTAAATGCAGAAGTACTCAAATGGTTTTTGGAGAATTTGGCGAAAGGCAAATCCAAATATATGGTAGATGCCGTGAAATCCATTGATATTAAGGATGATTTGACGGTTCTTTTGAACTTAAGCAGGCCCGATCCCAATATCTTGTACAATTTCACCTCTTCATTTACCGGTGTCCCCAGTAAGGTGGCGGTTGAAAAATATGGTGAAGATTTCGGCCGCAAATTTGTTGTGGGAACTGGTCCATTCGAGTTTGTTTCCTGGAAAACTGGTGATGAAGTTGTATTGAAGAAAAACGCTGATTACCAGTGGGGTTCACCCCTGTCAGACAATCAGGGACCGGCAAAGATTGACAAGATTGTATTCAAAGAGATTGTGGAAGCCTCAACTCGTTTTCTTGAGCTTCAAACCGGCGGTGTGGATATTTTGGAAGGTGCACCGACTCTTTTCCTGGAGAAACTGGCTAAGGACAAAAACGTTACAATTTTGACCATGCCAAGCAATGGTAACTTTCATATGGTTATGAACACCAAAAGTGAACTTTTAAGTGACATTAACATTCGAAAAGCCATAGCCTTGGCCGTAAATCAGGAAGACATCTTAAAAGGAGTCTTTCAAGGAGCAGGAACACCTGCTTACACCTATTTAATTGATCGGCTGCCTGCCAGAAATGTCGATAAAAAACATGAGATTCATTTTGACTTGGATGCGGCGAAGGCAATTCTCGATAAAGAGGGCTGGAAAGCCGGTAGTGATGGCATATTAGTAAAAGATGATAAGCGGCTGTCACTGATGCTGTGGAGTAAAAGTGATTCGGATGAACGGAAAATCGCCGAAATGATACAGGCCCAGCTTCTTAATCTGGGAGTTGAAATTACAATTGAACAATTTGATCCAAGTTCAATTAGGGCGGAATTTAAAAAAGGCAACCATGATCTGGTTGTTCGTTCTTATGAATGGGATAACGCAGATATCCTCGAATGGTTTTTTAACTCTACTCGACCTGGATATCCTACTGTCTCCATGTGGCATGATAATGAATCCGATTATCTCATGCAAAAAGCAATGACTCGATCAAAAACTTCTGAAGAAAGAATTGCCAATTTTAAAGAGTATCATGAATATCTGTTATCTCAATATCTCTGGGCACCTATTATTAATTCCGTTAATAATCATGCAATAAGCGAAAGAGTTACCATGCCATCGGCACCACGATTCAAGTACTTAATCGGTCCACCAGTTATGGATATGACGGTCAATTAAGCAAAAAATCGAGGAGATAACCATAGGGTTGGTTATCTCCTTCCTGTTTGTTCCATAACAATCATCTCATTGTTTTTTGTAAATACTCTATTTCGAACCGAATTTTGAGGATGAGATATGTGGATTTATGTTCTTCGCCGTACATTATTGTTGATTCCGTTGTTTTTTATCATTTCCGTGGTCGTTTTCTCGCTCATACACCTGGTGCCGGGAGATCCGATAGACTCTTTGTTGGGTCCCGGATCAACAAGCGCTGACAAGGTTGAATTGATAAAAGCACACGGATTGGACAAACCTCTCCCCATTCAGTATTTTGTCTGGCTGAAAAAGTTTGTCACAGGTGATATGGGCCAGTCAATCATAGAGAAACAACCGGTTGCCGACATGATTGTCTACAACATGCCATTTACCATGCGTTTGGGACTAGCGTCGCTGTTCATCTCTTTTTTTCTTGGGATATTTTTAGGGATCATTTCAGCTGCTGCAAAGAATACCTACATAGATCATATCTCCATGATCATAGCATTACTGGGCGTAACCGTCCCGGCTTTCTGGCTTGGTTTAATCCTGATGTTGATTTTTTCAGTGATGCTGGGTTGGTTTCCGGTATCCGGGTCAGGCAGTTTTCAAACCTTAGTTTTACCGGCCGTAACCGTTGGTTTAGGAGGCGCCGGTCTCATCGCCCGAATCACCAGGGTAAGTATGCTTGAGATGTTCAACAAGGAATTTGTCCTATTGTTGTACGCTAAGGGTCTGAGCAAACCGGCTATTATCATAAAACATGTTTTTCGAAATGCGCTTATGCCAGTCATTACCATATTCGGTTTAAGGCTTGGTTGGATACTCGGTGGTGCAGTCACCATCGAAATTGTCTTTAGTCGCCCAGGAATTGGTAAAATGCTGCTTTCTGCTCTCTATAGACGCGACTATCCGGTGGTGCAGGCCTCACTGATTTTCCTGACAATGGCCGTTATTATCGGGGCCTTCATCGCAGATATTCTCTATTCATATGCTGACCCCAGGGTCAGGGATGTCTATAAATAATCAGAGATGATCTTTGTTATGGTTGAAAACAACATAAATGTATATAAGCACAAGCCCCCCTGGGTTGTGATATTAAAAAGATTCCTGGCCAACAAAATGGGTGTTGTCGGTACCGTTTTGATTGTAATCTTGGTTATTGTTGCACTCTTCGCGCCACTTCTGGAACCCTATTCATACAAAGAACAGAACATTGAAATTTCAAACGAGCCGCCTTCTCTCAGTCATATAATGGGAACTGATGATTTTGGCCGCGATTTACTCAGCAGGATTATTAGGGGGGCGCGAATATCCTTTGTCGTGGGAGTGCTGTCGGTGTTGATCTCTGTGGTCATTGGAGTGGTTATTGGATCGATAGCCGGATTTTACGGAGGGATGATCGATCTGGTTCTGACCACTATTGCCGATTTGACCTGGTCGATGCCGGCCATCCTCATCGCCCTTTTGCTGGTGGCAATTATAGGTGCTGGATTGGAAAGTGTTGTTATTGCCATTGGATTATCATATTGGGCTCAATACGCACGTCTGGTGCGAGGACAAATTCTCTCGCTAAAAAGCGCAGTATTCATCGAAGCGACAAAGTCACTTGGTGCGAGTGATTTTGTCATTCTCTTTAAGCATCTGCTTCCAAACAGTTTGTCTCCCGTTATTGTCGCTGCAACTATCGGTATTGGTAATGCTATTGTTTTGGAGGCGACCCTGGGATTTCTCGGTATGGGTGCTCAGCCTCCCACGCCAAGTTGGGGCGCTATGATGAGTAACGGCACGGCCTATCTCTTTATTTCGCCCTGGATGATTATCTTTCCGGGGCTGGCCATGATGATCACCGTTTTGGGCTTTAATCTCTTTGGAGATGCCCTGATCGACATTATGGATGTCAAAAATAAGGAGTCCATTTAATGCCCATCCTCGAGGTTAATGATCTTCATGTTGAATTTATTGTTGATAAGAAAAAAATACGACCCCTCGAAAGAGTATCCTTAGAAATGAATTCGGGAGAAGTTCTGGGGATGGTTGGTGAAACCGGCTCTGGGAAATCACTCACCGCGCATGCCATAATGGGATTGACTTCACTTGTCGGGGGAGAAATCGGTGGCAGTGTCACCTTTGAGGGGGAGGATCTTTTGGTGCTCTCTGAAAAGGAAATGCAGTCAATTCGAGGCTCTCAGATTGCTTTTATCCCACAGAATCCTATGACATCCCTGGATCCTGTCTACCGAGTCGGTGACCAGATTGTCGAAGGTTTATGTAAACAGGTGAAAATTGGTAAGCAACAGGCTAAACAACAGGTAATTGATCTGATGGGGAAGTTGCGGATTCCCAAAGCGGAACAGGTTTTTCAACAATATCCACATCAACTCTCCGGCGGTCTAAAACAACGAATAGTAATCGCTATGGGCTTATGTGCTCATCCCAAAATACTCATAGCAGATGAACCGACAACAGCCCTGGACGTGACGGTGCAGGCCCAGATTATGCTTCTTTTTAAGGAGATGACCATGGCCAGAAACATTAGTCTGTTCCTTATCACTCATGACCTCGGTGTCATAGCCCAGGTATGCGATAAAGTTGCAGTCATGTATGCCGGTAATATGGTTGAGTTTGGCAGAATTGGTGAGGTTTTTAATTCACCTCGTCACCCGTATACCAAAGCGCTGTTGCAGTGTATTCCGCGGATCGGCATGAAAAAGGGCTCTCTGGCAGCAATATCCGGCAATGTTCCGAGTGTTGACACCTATCCCAGCGGTTGCCGTTATCATCCTCGCTGTGGCCGTGCTGATTCGCTGTGCAAAAAAACTATTCCAGCCTTGCTTAAAATTGAGGGTGATTCCAGGGTTGCATGCCATCATTACCTTGATAATAAGGATTGAAGATGGGAAAACTCATAGAAGTTAAAGATCTGGCAGTCTCCTTCGATGTTAAAGGTGGGCTTCTTCTGCGAACCATCGGTACGGTAACTGCAGTCAATAACGTTTCATTTTCAATAAATACCGGCGAAATTTTAGGTGTTGTGGGTGAGTCCGGTTGTGGGAAGTCAACATTGGCCAGGTTGATCCTGCGACTGATAGAACCGGATAGGGGCAGTGTCGAATTCAATGGTACCGATATCCTCAAAATGTCGAAAAAACAGCTGCGACTGCAGCGGCGTCACATGCAGATGGTTTTTCAGGATCCCTATTCTGCAATGGATCCCCGGTATACAATTTTCAGAAGTTTATCCGAACCCTACCAGATTCAAGGTGTCAAGTTGGATGGTGAGGACAGGCACCAAAAAATAGTTGATCTTCTTGAACTGGTCGGATTGAGCTCGGAACACGGCTATGCCTATCCCCATGAACTTTCAGGCGGTCAGAAACAGCGAGCGGATATAGCGCGTGCTCTGTCTTTAAATCCTGAGTTCATCATACTCGATGAGCCTACAGCAGCATTGGATGTCTCGGTTCAGGCACAGATAATTAAACTCCTGGAAGGGTTGCGAGAGAGGCTCAAGCTAACGTTTCTATTTATATCCCACGACTTGTCTCTGGTCAGCTATTTTTGCGATCGGGTTATTGTTATGTATCTAGGCAGTATTGTAGAGGTTGTTGATGCGGATTTAATAGGAGAAACTGCCTGTCATCCATACACGAGAGCACTCATTGCCAGTATTTTTGAAACGGTCCCGGAGCAAAAAAACACTCAAGCCAGTCTGGAAGGTGAAGTCCCTAGTCCCTTTAATTTACCCTCTGGATGCGTTTTTTCCTCGCGTTGCAAATTCGTGCAGCCTCTATGCCACGAGCAGACTCCTGTTTTGGAAGAAACCCCGGACGGTGGTCAGGTTGCCTGCCATTTCCCACTGCACGAAATCAGTTGAGATTACAACTGTTCTGGTCTGACAGTTGGTGGATTGTCTTCTTTACATTTTTAAAACGTGACCTGGTGATTATAAATGTTTGATATTATAATAAAAAACGGAACAATAATTGATGGTTCCGGTTCACCAGCGTTTATCTCGGATATAGGTGTGAAAGACGGCTGGATTGAAGTGATCCAGCCCTCACTTTCGAGTAGTTGCAAAAAAAAACTGGATGGTGCCGGCAAGGTTGTATGTCCTGGATTTATTGATATCCATTCCCACACCGATACAACGATTTTGCTCAACCCGAAAGCTGAAAGCAAAATCAGGCAGGGCATTACCACTGAAATAGTTGGTAATTGCGGCATGAGCGCGGCTCCTTTATCGGTTTCGTTTCTGCCGGAAATTCGAGACCATTTAACCATCAATGCCGATTTTAGTATTCCTGATGATATTGGAAAATCGTGGTGCTCTTTTGAGGAGTATATCAACTATCTCAATGAGCTTCCATTAGGAGTAAACCTCATACCCCTCGTTGGTTACGGCACATTGCGTTCTGCAGTGATGGGTCTTAATAGCGGACCAACAAGCCCGAATGAAATGAGGGAGATGGAAGATCTGCTCGAAAAAAGTCTACACGAAGGTGCAGGCGGAATGTCAACGGGCCTTGAGTATATCCCTGATGCCCATGCCCGAACCACTGAATTGATCAAGCTTGGTCGTGTACTGGAACGTAATGGAAAACTCTACACATCCCATATCCGTGGAGAATCCCAGGCCCTGTTTACTTCTATTGAAGAGGCGATACACACTGCGGAGATGACAGGGTGCCAGCTTGAGATTGCCCATTTGAAACTCGGAGGAATGTTTAATTGGGGTAAAACCGAAAAACTCTTTTCTCATCTGGAAGATGCCATCAGGCGAGGAGTGCGTCTATCCTGGGATCAATATCCCTATGTGGCCTGGGGGACCGGTCTTGGTGATTATATTCCAGATTGGGTACGACAAGACGGTTATCAAAAGTTGATAGAGTACCTCAGCAATAAAGCCACCCGTAAAATCATTCGCAAGGAGATAGAGTCTGACATTCAGCGAGGCAATCATGCGTATAACACTGCTTCCTGGGAAAATGTACAGATCGCCAAGGTTCAATCAGATGTTTTCAAGTTTGCCGAAGGAAAAAGAATCTCGACAATAGCAAAACAGCTTGATGTCGATGCGCTTGATCTGGTTTTCGACCTGTTGATCGCCGAAAAAGGGGCTGTCAGCACCTTGGTATTTTGTATGGCTGAAGATGATGTCAAAACCATCATGAAACATCCGCGAACCATTATTGCCAGTGATGGCAGAGCGGTAGCCGATTATGGTGAATTGCATAAAGGCAGTCCCCATCCACGATACTACGGTACCTTCCCTCGTGTCCTCGGCAAATATGTTCGGGAGGAAAAGTTACTCTCGCTTGAAACAGCAATTAAGAAAATGACCTCAATGCCAGCTGAAATAATGGGACTAAAAACCAGGGGAACGCTCGCAACAAAGATGGTTGCAGATATCACAGTGTTTGATCCAGAGACCGTGTCTGATGCCGCTACTTTTGAAAATCCACACCAGTACGCCAAAGGAATTGAATATGTCATGATTGCCGGAGAGGTAATTATCGACCATGGAAGACACTCGAATAAAATGGAAGGCACTATTCTCAAATGAAAAAGAATCCATGTCTAGAGATTGATTTGGAAAAACTCAGACATAATGCAGCCACTATCCATAAACTTTGTGCCGCTAGAGGCATTGAAGTGATAGGTATTACGAAAGGATTTACTGCTATCCCGGAAATTGCACAGGTCATGATAGTATCGGGCATTATCAAACTTGGCGATTCTAGATTGGACAATATTCAATCCTTAAAAGCGGCTGGCATTAAAGCTGAAATGGTACTCATCAGAACACCAATGCTGCATGAGGTGGACAGGGTTGTCAGGTTGACCTGCTGCAGTTTAAATTCAGAAATGGTGGTAATACAGGCACTCTCTGCCGTTGCCATCCAACACGGTAAAATACATGATATTCTTTTGATGGTCGATTTTGGTGATTTGCGCGAAGGTGTTTTACCTGAGGAAGCGCGAGATACAGTACAACAGATTCTGCCGTTGCAGGGAATTAGACTAAGAGGTTTGGGGGTAAACTTTAATTGTCTCAGCGGTATCCAGCCAACACCTGACAACCTACTGGGACTAATTACCTTGTCTCACAAGATCGAAAAAGAATTTGGGATAACTTTTGCAACCTTGTCTGGGGGAACGACCAGTTCCTTGGAATTGGTCACAAAAGGTACCATCCCTGTTGGAATTAATCAGTTACGCGTGGGTGAAGGTATCCTTTTAGGACATTCAGACATATTTACCGACCTGGAGGATACCTTTCAGGATTCGTTTATACTTGTTGCGGAAATCATCGAATTAAAAGAAAAAAAATATATCCAGAGTGGCACAGTTGGTCTTGACTCTTTTGGGAAAATTCCAATCCGGACGGTCGATGGTATGCGGAAACGGGCAATTCTTGCTATAGGCAAACAGGATGTTTATCCTGATAATGTAACACCGCTCGATGACAAAATCACAATACTTGCTGCGAGCAGTGATCATCTCATAGTCGATGTAACGGATTCTTCAGTTGAGTACCAAGTTGGCGGGGAAGTACGATTCAAACTCTCATATCCAGGCATTCTTTCCACTACCACTTCCAAATTTGTAACCATCCGGTTTTCAAGAGACATTGAAAATCGAGTAGTTTCATGATCACAGAAAGTACCTAACAGGTGGGAAATATAAACAGAATAGCCAATCGGCTAAATAATATTTCAATAAAAAGAAGAAAAGGACATGGCGACAAAAACAATAGGGATACGAAGGGAAGATAAAAATATTTGGGAAAAAAGAGTACCCCTTGTTCCTGCCGACATAGCAGAATTGCAAGAACAACATGGAATTGAGGCCATCATTCAGCCTTCAAAAATACGAATTTTTAGCGATGAACAGTATCAAAAAGCTGGAGCTGAGATCAACGAAAGTCTTAAATCGGCTGAGATCATTTTTGCGGTTAAAGAGATCCCTTCACGGCTATTGGAGTCTGAGAAAACGTATTTGTTTTTTTCACACACAATCAAAGGACAACCCCATAACATGGATATGTTAAAGAGGTTGATGCAACTTAAATGCAATCTTATCGACTACGAGCTCATTGTCGATAAGATGAAAAACAGGTTGATAGCATTTGGCAGATATGCAGGAATTGCAGGATTGATTGAAACCTTGTATGCCTACAGCCGAAAAATGAAATTGAAAGGGTATGTGACACCACTTGAAGAGATAAAACAGGCGTACCGCTACGAGTCTTTGCGTGAAGTAAAGGCGCATATCAAACTGATCGGTAGGAAAATTGTGCAGCATGGTTTTCCAAAGGAGCTGTCGCCCTTAACTGTCGGATTTCTAGGATATGGTAATGTATCTAAAGGAGCCCAGGAAATATTTGATCTTCTCCCCGTTCAGACAATAAAACCAAACCACCTCAAGCAGTTTATTGCCGAAGATGATTCAAACCATCATTCTCTCTTTAAGATTATTTTCAAAGAAGAGGATCTGGTTAGACCGCTAAAAGGAACGTTTAACCTTAGAGATTACTACAATCACCCTGAAAAATTTGAATCAGTTTTTTTTAAGTACCTCACCAGCCTCAAAATACTCATTAATGGAATATATTGGACTGAAAAATATCCAAGATTCGTGACGAGGGAAAACCTTCAGGAAAATGAATCTGCACTGCGAAACTCAGGTTTACAATTAATTGGTGATATCAGCTGTGATATCAGTGGCTCTATTGAAATAACAAAAGAAGCAACGATGCCCGACAATGCTTGTTACACGTATCATATTAAAAAGGATAATTTTTCAGATGGAATAGCGAGCAGCGGTATCACCATAATGGCGATAGATAACCTGCCCTGCGAATTTTCACACGATGCATCGTGCTCCTTTTCAAAAAAATTAAAACACTTTGTGAGCGACATAAGCAAAGCAGATTTTGAACAGGATTTTGATGACATAAAGCTGCCGGAAGAAATAAAAGGGGCGATGATTTTGCATAAAGGATGTCTGACAAAGAATTATGAATATTTATACCAGGTTGTATAAATCTCAATTTGATTACGACCAATCCTCAGCAATCTTTATTTGAAGCTGTTGAATAGTCGTAGTTTGGGCGGTATATTGAATAATTATTAAACCTTTAATTCCGTATAAAATCTATTATCGAAGCGAACGCAAAATTCAGCCACAAACCACATATCAGGAATGAATTCCTGACCAGCATTTCCTTCGACATCCCAAAAGCTAATAAAATGGCCGATCGTTGTTGATTCGTAGGTGACATACAGACTTAATGCAACGATGAAAAGCCCGGCATGTAAAATTACACAAGGCAATATTGCAGATGGAGCGCCTACTGCCTTCTAACAAACGTATTTAAAGCTAAACTTCTACTTCGTGCCAGCAATGTCCGGTTTAAAATTTGCAGTAAAAAATATCTCAATATATTTGCAATT